>JAIFNJ010000258.1 GCA_020047835.1 Bacteroidota bacterium | reverse complement strand
ATTTGAATTTTACTGATATTAGTGATAAATTACACATTATAATATTATCAATTAATCACATACCTCTATGAAAACTTTTGGCTTAGTTGGTTATCCGTTAACCCAATCTTTCTCACAAAAATATTTCACACAAAAGTTTGAAAAAGAGAAGATTGATGCCCAATATCTGAATTTTTCCATAGAAAGTATTGGCGAATTTCCTGAGATTTTAGATGATACCGAAGGCCTTGCGGGTTTAAATGTTACCATCCCTTACAAAGAAAAGGTGATTCCCTTCATTCATGAATTGGATTCCATTGCTCAAAAAGTAGGTGCGGTGAACCTTATTAAAATTGAAGAACGGAAAAATAAACCTTATCTACTTGGCTCCAACAGCGATGTATATGGTTTTGAGAAATCATTAAAGCCTTTTTTAAAACCAAATCATACCCATGCCTTAATTTTGGGAACAGGAGGCGCTTCGAAAGCAGTACGGTATGTATTAAAAGAACTAGGTATATCATTCAAAATGGTGTCGCGTAAACCAAAAACAGATTGGATAACCTACACCGATATTACACCACAACTTATTAAAGAATACCCTTTAATTATCAATACTACACCCTTAGGCATGTTCCCAAATATCGAAGGTTGTCCATCGTTGCCTTTTGAGGCAATTAACGGCAATCATTTGGTTTATGATATGATTTATAATCCGTTGCAAACAGTTCTGTTGAAAAAGGCATCTGATGCTGGCGCAACGGCAGTAAATGGGTATGAAATGCTCCTTTTACAAGCTGAAAAATCGTGGGAATATTGGAATAAATAGGGAATCTTATCAGCTTAATTTATATTTTAAATAGAGCCACAGATTCACAGATTAGGTTTTAAAATCTGCGAATCGGTGGCTTCTTTTTTTGCGATAATTGAATATGGATATTCTACATTCATCAGAAAAAGTGCCTGAGCTTTTGCCGAATGACCCGCTTTGCAACGATCTTTAGCCTCAATTATTTGTCGGAATTCTTCAATAGTTAGTTTTTCTTTTCCAACTTCCAATAAAGTGCCAACAATGGCCCGTACCATATTTCGTAGAAAGCGGTCGGCTTTGATGGTAAAAATCAGTTGGTGTTCCGTTTCCTGCCAATAGGCTTCCATAATTTTGCAATTATTGGTTTTTACATCGGTATCCACTTTACTGAAACTGGTGAAATCGATGAATTGGAATAGCTGGTTGGCAGCCAAATTCATCAAGTCAACCCTTAAAGGAAGCTGATAAGTAAAACTGAACGGATAATAAAACGGATCCTTGTCTCTGGAAATATAGTATTGATAGGTTCTGCTGGTGGCATCAAATCGGGCGTGAGCTTCGGGATGCATCTTTTTAATGTATTGGATAGCAATTTCCTTTGGCAAAAAACGGTTGAGTTTGTGCACTAAATTAGGCTCGGTTTCCAGTTTTTCAGAAACAGAATCAAAATGAGCCACATAATTTTTTGCATGAACCCTGGTATCAGTCCGTCCACAACCGGTAATGGCAATGGTTTCTTTAAGTATTAAGGTAAATGCTTCTTCCAAAACCTCCTGAACCGAAACCGCATTGGGTTGGTTTTGCCATCCATGGAAAGGGGTGCCGTTATAGTCCAATACAATAAAATAGCGAGGCATAGTTCTTTTTTCTGCAAATAAAACAAATTTATATCATCGGTAATGAATATTTTGGGATTATTCGGTTGTTAAAAATAGTGAGAAGTATTTTCATCGAGGAATTATTATCAGCTTATTTCAGTGGAAATACCTATCTTCGTTACCTTTAATTGCTCATTTTTCAGCCATCTAAAACCTATTATTAATCTTGATATTTTCTAAAAAAGTTAAAAAAAAGTTAAATCCGGTTAAATATGGTTAATGCATTATGTGGTTGCCAAAACAATAGCAATATTTGCATCGTTAAATTTTTAGCACGTTAAATTAGATGATATTTTTACTACAGCTATTATAAATTAAAAAAAATAACATAAATAAACTAATATGAGCGAGATTGTTGATATTAAAGAGCTTAATGAGCGCATTCAAAGAGAAAGTGCTTTTGTTGATTTGATCAGCATTGAAATGAACAAAGTAATCATTGGTCAAAAGCATTTAGTTGAAAGCCTTTTGATTGGTTTATTATCCGATGGGCATATACTGCTCGAAGGGTTGCCTGGCTTGGCAAAAACATTGGCCATTACAACGTTGGCAAAAACAACCCATGCCGGATTCAGCCGGATACAGTTTACTCCCGATTTATTGCCAGCCGATGTGGTTGGTACCATGATTTATAGCCCTAAAAAAGAAGAATTTACGGTAAAAAAAGGACCTATTTTCAACAATTTTGTATTGGCCGATGAAATTAACCGTGCCCCCGCCAAAGTGCAAAGTGCTTTATTGGAGGCCATGCAGGAAAAACAAGTCACCATTGGCGACCAAACTTTTAAATTGCAACAACCGTTCCTAGTGCTGGCAACCCAGAACCCTATTGAACAAGAAGGAACGTATCCGCTTCCCGAAGCACAGGTGGATCGGTTCATGCTCAAAACCATTATTCATTATCCGAAAAAGGAGGAGGAACTAATGATTGTGCGTGAAAACCTTTCTAAAAATTTCCCTGAGCCCAACGCCATTCTTAAAACTGAGGATATTCTGAAAGCCCGTGATGTGGTTAAGGATGTCTATATGGATGAAAAAATTGAAAAATATATTGTTGACATCGTTTTTGCTACCCGCTATCCAGCAGAATATGGACTACCACATTTAAAAGATATGATAAGTTTTGGTGGTTCCCCAAGAGCAAGTATCAACCTTTCGAAAGCAGCAAAAGCTTATGCATTTATTAAGCGCAGGGGATATGTAATTCCTGAAGATGTTCGTGCCATGTGCCACGATGTGCTACGCCACCGTATTGGGTTAACCTATCAGGCCGAGGCTGAAAATATGACATCGGAAGACATTATCAACGAAATATTAAACACCATTGAAGTTCCTTAGTAGACTTTGAGATATGAGACAATGAGATATGAGAAACTAGTTCCTAGAAACAAGAAACACATCTAATAGCAAGTTTCTAAATTCAAATCTCTAAACTCTAACATCTAAACTCTAAATTCTAATAACGATGGAAACTTCAGAACTATTAAAAAAAGTACGACATATTGAGATAAAGACCCGGGGGCTTTCGAACCAGATTTTTGCGGGGGAATATCATAGCGCTTTTAAGGGCAAAGGGATGACTTTTAGCGAGGTGCGCGAATACCAGTATGGCGATGCCATCCGAAATGTGGATTGGAATGTTACAGCTCGGCTGAATCACCCGTATGTTAAGGTATTTGAAGAGGAACGTGAACTTACTGTAATGCTGTTGGTGGATGTGAGCGGGTCGAAGAATTTTGGTACCCACTTACAATACAAACAGGAATTAATTACTGAAATAGCAGCAGTACTCTCTTTTTCGGCCATTAAAAACAACGATAAAATTGGGGTTATCCTGTTTAGCGATAAGGTGGAGAAATTCATTCCACCGCAAAAGGGACGAAAACATATACTGCGCATCATTCAGGAATTGCTCAATTTTGAACCGGAAAGCAAGCAAACCAATATAGCAGTGGCTTTGGAGTATTTAACCAACGCTATTAAAAAGCGTTCCATAGGCTTCATCCTTTCCGACTTTATCGACACCAAGTTTAAAGATGCTCTCACTATTGCCAACCGAAAGCATGATATCGTGGCATTACGGGTATTCGATCAACGGGAAACTTCCATCCCAAGCATGGGTCTGGTAAAAATGGTAGATGCCGAAACCAACGAATTCAAATGGGTGGATACTTCAAGCAAGTCAGTTCGCCAAGGTTACGAGCATTGGTGGAACAACCACACCAACAACATTGAGCAGACTTTTAAAAAGTGTGGGGTTGACTATGCATCGGCCGCAACTGGCGAAGATTATGTGAAACCACTTATTTATTTATTTAAACACCGAGGAGCATAATTTTATGATAAGGCAAAAACAATATAATATATTTTTAATACTGGTGCTATTATTTGGAGTATCAGCTCAGCAGTTGAAAGCACAGGTTACTGTATCAGTAAAAATGGACACCGTGCGTCTTTTGATTGGTGATCAAACGAAACTGAGGATGGAAGCTGTTTTTCCTGCATCGGCTTTGGTTGGGTTTCCCATATTTGCTGATACTATTATCAAAAACCTGGAAATAGTAAATATTGCCAATCCCGATACCGTAAAAGAAAATGGAAATTTAAAGGTGACGCAAGAATACACCGTTACCAGTTTTGATGCAGGTACTTACGAAGTTCCACCCATGAATTTTACCGTTGGTTTTCCCAAATCGGGAAGATTGGATACACTTCTATCGGTTCCGGTTTATTTTATTGTAATGACCATGCCTCTTGACACGGTCACCCGTAATGCTATTGCCGACATAAAGAAACCCATTGAGGCACCGCTAACGATGGCTGAAGTATGGCCTTATGTGGGTTATGGGTTGGCGGTGCTGGTTATTCTATTTTTGGCCTATTTCCTTTATATGAAATTTGCCCGCAAAAAACCCATTTTTGAAAAACGGGAAATACCCAAAGAACCGGCTCACATAATAGCGTTGAGGAGTTTAGATGCCTTGAATGAGGAAAAGGTATGGCAACGGGGGGAATTGAAAGAATACTATTCCAGGCTTACTGAAGTAGTTAGGAGATATATCGAAGACCGTTTTCAAATACCGGCTATGGAATCGACCAGCGATGACATTATTGATGCATTTCGCTCCGGTGGACTTTTAACCAATGAACTTAAAAACGATTTGTTTGACACATTGGTCCGGGCCGACTTTGTAAAGTTTGCCAAGGCAACCACTTTAGCTGATGAAAACGAAGAGAGCATGAAGTTTGCCTACAATTTTGTTCTTAAGACAAAACCAGTTGAAATCCTTAGGGAAGAAGATGAAATAGAAAAAGGAGATTAGAGAATAGAAATTAGAATCTAGAAACCAGAAACTAGAAACTAGAAACCAGAAACATCAGTTTAATTAACATGGAAAACATCACTTTTCATAATCCCGGTTTGCTTTACTTATTATTGCTGCTAATACCATTAATTGCTTGGTATGTTTGGAAGCAAAGCAGCATGCAGGCATCCATCCGGTTATCATCGGTAAAAGGATTTGCCCGCACACCCAAAACCTACAAGTATTATTTAAGGCATGTGCCTGCTGCTTTGCGGATTCTAGGTTTGGCGGCCTTAATAATTGCATTGGCCCGTCCGCAAAGTACCGATAACTGGAGCAATACCTCAACAGAAGGAATTGATATTGTTATAGCGCTCGATATTTCCGGCAGCATGCTTGCCGAAGATTTTTCACCCAACCGGTTGGAGGCGGCGAAGAAAGATGCCATCCGTTTTATTTCCGGCCGGCCGAACGATCGCATTGGATTGGTGGTATTTTCGGGCGAAAGTTTTACTCAATGCCCTTTAACCACTGACCATGCGGTACTTATCAATCTGATTAATGATGTTAAGCAGGGAATGATTGAAGACGGCACAGCAATTGGTCTTGGTTTGGCTAATGCAGTAAGCCGGTTAAAGGAAAGTACGGCCATGAGCAAAGTGGTGATACTCATGACCGATGGAGTTAATAATCAAGGGGAAGTTCCCCCACTTACAGCAGCCGAAATTGGAAAAACCTTTGGAATCCGGATTTATACAATTGGTGTGGGTACTGAGGGAAAAGCTCCTTATCCGGTAACAGATATGTTTGGGAATAAAAGGTATCAGCAAATGGATGTTGAGATTGACGAAGAGGTGCTGACCCAAATTGCCCAAACCACCGACGGAAAATACTTTAGGGCTACCGATAACGAAAGGCTTGAAGAGGTTTACACAGAAATTGATAAATTAGAAAAGTCGAAAATTGAGGTGAAAGAATACAGCAAAAAGAATGAAGAATATCTTCCATGGGTTTTATTGGCAGGAATCCTTCTTTTACTGGAGTTGGGACTGAGAAATTCCATCTTGCGCTATGTACCGTAACGTTTAAAGTTAACTAGTATGTTTCAATTTGCACACATCGAATTATTATATGGTTTAATCGCTTTGCCACTGTTGGGGATACTATTTATTTTGGCTCTTCAAAATAAAAAGCGTGCCTTAAAGGCGTTTGGTGATTATACTCTGGTAAAGGGCCTATCGCCCGATGCTTCTGCTGAACGCCCATGGATTAAATTTATCATTGCAGAAACGGCTCTTATGCTTATTATTATAGCTATGGCAGGACCTCAATTTGGAACTAAATTAAGGGAAACAAAGCGCGAAGGGATTGAATTGGTGATTGCTTTGGATGTATCGAACAGCATGCTTGCCGAAGACATTGCCCCCAACCGATTGGAAAATGCTAAGCGGGCTATATCTAAACTGGTGGATAGGTTGCATAACGATAAAATTGCATTAATCGTTTTTGCTGGGGATGCTTTTGTTCAGTTGCCAATGACTACCGATTATGCTGCTACCAAAATGTTTTTGAATACCATAACGCCAAATTTGGTGTCGAATCAGGGCACAGCTATTGGAGCAGCCATTGAGCTGGGAATGAAATCTTTTACTCCGGGTGATGAAAAAAATAAGGCCATGATAATTATTACCGATGGCGAAAATCACGAAGGGAACGCATTGGAACTGGCTTCTGAAGCCCAAAAAGCAGGAATTGTGATTCATACCATTGGTATGGGATTGTCGAAAGGAGCGCCAATTCCTCAATATAATAATATGGGTCAAAAAGATTACCGCACCGATGCACAGGGCTCGGTAGTGATTTCGAAACTGGATGAGGATATGCTTAAAAAAATTGCTGCATCCGGCGGAGGTAAGTACATCAGGGCAAACAATACCAAATCAGGATTGAACGCTTTGTTCGATGAACTGAACAACCTGGACAAAGTGGAAATGGAATCGAAAGTATATGCCGAGTATGAAGAACAATACCAGTATTTTGTGGGATTTGCTTTGTTATTTTTGTTTTTTGATTTTTTTATCATGGCAAAGAAAAACAAACGGTTAAGTACCACGAATTTATTCAAGAAAAACTTGCTTCAAGTAAATAATTAGAGGAGGAAAGCAAAATGACACGATATTTAATGTTGAGTTTATTCACGATTTTGTTTTTATTTTCCAATGCTCAGCAAGAACGGAAATACATCCGGCAGGGAAACCGGGAATATAAAAAGGCTGCTATTGATTCGGCTCATGTTGATTCTACAAAATTCGTGAACGCTGAATCGGACTATAGAAAAGCATTGGATAAGGATCCAAACAACTGGGCGGGCATATACAATTTGGCGAATTCGCTATACCGACAACGTAAGCTCGAAGATGCCACCAAACAATATATGGCAGCCTCCGGAATGGAAAACAAAGACAAAAAGGAAGTGGCTATGGCATTTCATAACTTAGGCAACACTTACTTGGAATCGAATAAACTGGATGAAGCGATTGAAGCTTATAAGAGTTCTTTGCGCAACAATCCAAGTGATTTGGAGACAAAATACAACCTGGCCTGGGCACAGGATAAACTGAAGAAGCAACAAGAACAGCAGCAAAAAGACGATCAGGATCAGGATAAACAAGACAAGGATAAAGATAAGAAAGATAAAAAAGAGGATCAAAGCCAGAACCAGAAGAACGACGAACAAAAGCAAGATAAAAATAAACAAGAGCAAAGTCAGCAGCAAAAACAAGATCAACAGCAGCAGAAGCAACAGCAACCAAACCAAATTTCAAAAGAAGATGCTATGAGGCTTTTGGAAGCATTGCAAAACGATGAAAAAAGTGTTCAAGAAAAAGTGCAAAAACAAAAAGTTCAGTCTAAGAAGCGTAGTTCGGAAAAAGATTGGTAGCGTTAGCCTATATGTATCGAAATAGTATCTTTGCACAAAATGGTAAGGATTCCATAGAATCTGAACCCTACAGATAATAAAAATAGATGATTAGAATAATAACTATTCAAAGAAAATTAAGAATGGGACTAGTAAAATACAGGAAATTTTTGTTAATCCTTGTCTTCATTGGGAGCACGTATTTTTTAAGCTGGGGTCAAGCGGTTGAGTTTTCAGCTTCAGCACCACGAGCCATTGAAATGGGCGAGCAATTTCGTGTAACCTATTCACTGAATGCAAAAGGTAGTGATTTTGAAGATCCAAATTTTGGAAATTTCAGGGTTCTTTCCGGACCTAATATTTCAACCAGTAGCAGTGTGCAAATAATAAATGGGAGCATTTCACAAAGTGTTTCTTATTCGTATGCTTTTATTTTGTTGGCATCTACCGAAGGGGCACAAACCATCACACCAGCTAAAGTTAAAGTAAAAGGAAAGATTTATGAGTCAAATGCCTTATCCATTGAAGTTGTAAAAGGTGCCCAATCAAATCAAGCCGCACCAAGTGGAACAAACCAAGCGGGAACAGTCAACCGACCATCTTCAAGTAATAGTAAACTATTTGTAACAGTAGAAGTTGATCGGAAAACCCTGTACCAGGGAGAAAGTTTGGTAGCTCAAATTAAATTATATACCCAGCAGAGTTTGTCTGGATTCGAAGAAATAAAATTTCCACCGTTCACTGGTTTCTGGAGTCAGGATATTGAAACTCCTCAGCAAATTGAGCTTCACGGCGAAAATGTAAATGGACAAGTTTATCAAGTGGGTTTATTCAAAAAAACGTTGTTATTCCCTCAACATTCCGGTGAAATAACCATCGACCCATTTGAAATTACCATGATTGTGCAAGAGCGAACCCGCAGTAACAATCCTTTCGATGATTTTTTTGGAGGTTCTTACCGGCGCATTCCAATTAAAGCGATTAGCGACCCAGTAAAAATTTCGGTTAAACCATTGCCTGGAAATAGTCCCACTGATTTTGCAGGCGCTGTAGGAAAGTTTACCATGAGTGCTACGGTTGATAAAACGAAAGTTAAAGCCAATGAAGCCATTACGTTAAAAGTAAAAGTTTCCGGTACAGGAAATCTTAAATTGATTAAGGCATTAAATGTTGATTTTCCTCCTGATATTGATGTATATGATCCTAAAACCAATCTGAATACAAAAATTACCAACGAAGGAATTAATGGGAGTGTAACGTTTGATTATTTATTTATTCCCCGCTTTGCAGGGAACTTCCGTATTGCTCCCATATCATTCAGTTATTTCGACCCCAGTTCAAAGTCATACAAAACCATCACTTCGCAGGGATTCGATATTACAGTTGACAGAGGTTCCGGCGATCAGGAAATGACCTCGGGAGTGGTTCAATCAACAACCAAAGAGGATGTGAAGTATATTGGTAAAGACATCCAGTACTTAAAATCAAATTCCCTTTTAAAGAAAAAGGAGAGCTTCTTTTTTGGTTCCTTGCTATTCTATTCCGGATATGTAATCGCTTTGTTGATTTTTGTTGTAATACTTTTAATACGGAGAACTCAGATTCAACAAAGCGCCAATCAAGCAAAAACAAAGAAAGGGAAAGCTAGTAAAGTATCCCGTAAGCGACTGAAACAAGCACTTGCTTTTATGAAGCAAAACAATTCCGAAAAATTTTACGATGAAATACTGAAAGCCATTTGGGGATATTTAAGCGATAAATTGGCTATCCCGGTTGCGAATCTTTCAAAAGATAATGTAAGCGAATGGCTGGTTAAACATCAGGTTGAAACGCAGGATATTCAGGAATTAATGCAGCTGCTCGATTCCTGTGAATTCGCACGATTTGCCCCAACTATGGTTTCGGGTGGAATGGAAGAAGTATATGGTAAAGCAGGAAATCTGATTTCAAAACTTGATCAAAAAATTAAATAATGGCACAGTTTAAAATAGTTTTAATAGTTGCTTTATTGAGCATCGTTGGGCTTGCAAAGTCAAATACCAATCAGGCAATCCTTGATTCGGCTGCTTCATATTATTCAAAAGGGCAGTTCGAAAAGGCGATTAATTCTTACGAGCAGGTATTAAAAAATGGCTATGAATCCATTGATTTATATTATAATTTGGGAAATGCGTATTATAAGTCAAATAAAATTCCATGGGCCATATTAAATTATGAACGGGCTGCTAAATTAGCTCCAAGCGACGAGGATGTCAAGTTCAATTTGGAATTGGCCAACACCTATATTGTTGATAAAATTGAAGTGATACCTGAATTTTTTTTGAATTCCTGGGCCACTGGTTTTGTTATGATTTTATCAACCAATGAATGGGCTATATTGAGCTTATTAACTTTTGTAATAGGATTGACCTTATTATTGATTTTCTTTCTGTCAGGAAAAGTTTGGGCAAGAAAAATATCCTTCTGGTTTGGTGTATTGCTACTTATTGTTTCATTGTTTACTTTCAATTTTTCTCGAAAGCAAAAATGGTTGATCGAAAATGAACCCAGCGCCATAGTTATTACGCCATCTGTTGTAGTTAAAAGTGCTCCATCAGAAACCGGAACCGAATTATTTTTAATTCATGAGGGACTGAAAATAAAAGTTACCGATAACCGAGGAGTTTGGCGCCAGATTAAACTTTCCAATGGTAGCAAAGGCTGGGTAAAAGAAACCGATTTTATAGTTATTTAGAATAAGGTTTACGTTTGAAAAAAGCCATTTTGGACCCTCATTCCAAAGTGGCTTTTTTTGTTTTTGTAAGTCACAATCGTAAAGGCAAATAACTTCTGTATTTTCAAAACTACCGCAAATTTATTTAAATGAAGTTGCTTTAAAAATAAAAATAGTTGTAAATTGGGTTCCTAATTTATACCCAAAACTAACAACGAATCGGCTTATGAAAAAAATCTTACTCGTGCTAACTGTAGTATTATTATGGAACGCACTACCCATGCTTGCTCAGGAAAAGAGTACCAAAGCAGAATCTATTTACCGCAGAAGTTCATTGCATACCATTTTGCTTGAAACTGGCGATTTTTTAAACAAAGAAATGGTTATGAATTCATATAATCAGGCTCCATTTCCTGATAAATACAACGACCATAAATTACCGGGTTCTGTTTTCCGTTTTGAAGATTATATAACCCTTACTCCCGAAGAAAAAGCAGCTTTAAATGACACTGTTGCTGCCGTGAGTGATGATAAGTCGAAAGACTCCAAAAGAGAAAAGATGCAGACACAAGCTATTGAAACTTATCTTCAACGAAACAAAATTGCCAACCAGATGGTGGCAAAATGGTTTAGCAGAGATGCAAATGGAGCATTTAAAATGGATATGATTCATGAGCGCGGTTCCTATGATGCTACCGAAATGGCAGCCCAAATGGCCCAAAAAGGCATCCGTGGTTTGGCTTCGCTTAAAGATGCCGGTGAGGAACTCATCAGCAATACGTTTATTGTGGTTAACAAAATGAATTTTGTTGAAAACGAACCCATTGCTCGGGCAGTAAAAGAAGCAGCCTATTTAGCCGCTACCCAAATAAGCAATTCCATGGCTCGCATGGCTACTGAAAAGTCAGCCGATATTCTATACAATTCAACCAAAGATGGCTATTCAGTTTGGACTATTTCCTATTTGTATCAGCTAAACTGGAACGAAGATATAGCCAATACTTTTTATATGAATATGTGGATGGATTCTACATCATTGGATCCTGCACGTAAAATACTCTTTGATACCACAACCATGTTTACTATGAAATATGTTGGTTTTGCCAAGGCAAAATCTGTTATTTTGGTAAGCTTAGGAAAGGAGACGCAAGCTATTATACAACAAGCAACCATCCGTAATATTGACAAAGTATATACCAAACTGCAGAAAGAGTTCGACGTATTTAAAACTAAAACCCCGATTTATTCCACCGACCCAGCGGTAATGGCTAAAATAGGTTTGAAAGAAGGAGTGGAACCGGGCGATAAGTTTGAAGTACTTGAAATGGTGTGGGATAAAAAAACCCAAACAACAAAATATGCCCAAGTGGGTGTTGTTAAAGCCGAAAAGGGCATGATTTGGGATAACCGGTATAATATGGGGGTTGAAACGGGTGATAAAGAAGAAGAAGCCGGAAACACTAAAATTGATGGCACCCACTTTAAAGGCGGTGGAAAGAATATTATGGCTGGTATGTTACTCAGGCAGATTAAATAGAAAATAAATAAAATTTATTAGTTAAGCCAGGGCAGCCATGCTCTGGCTTCTCTTTTTTTTAAAGATATTTTTTAATAATTATTATTAGATTTTGAAGCCAGGAAATATACCCAAATGCGACAGAAAACGCATTTGAAATCCTGTAAGGATTTCAAATGAATAGCCCCGAGTTTTAACTCGGGGAATATGAATTTGTGCATAAAACGGCGCACCCTGCGAGAAATCATTGAAATTACGAAGAAATCGTGCGTCGAAAATGGAAATTTAAAATCGAAGTTCCTAAATGCATTTGCCCTAGCCAAAAGCGAAGATTAAATTTT
>JAIFNJ010000153.1 GCA_020047835.1 Bacteroidota bacterium | reverse complement strand
CCACCGATGTGAAGACTTCAATCAATGGCGCTAAAAGCAACTGTTCGGCAGGAGGAAAACTTTGGGAATACGGAAAAACTCTTTATGATTCCATTCAGCAAAAAGAAGCGTTCAACCAGTCCGAAATATATCTGCGCAAAGCCATTCAAATTCATCCGGAATATTCTGATGCTTGGCTATTATTAGGCAACGTGCTTTTCGATAATAAAAAAAATACCGAAGAATCAGTTAACTGTTTTTTAAAAGTCATTAAATGGAATCCGAATAACGAAAATGCCTGGCAAAATATGGATATTGTGTTACAAAGTAGCAGCAACAGGGAATTTCAGCTTTCTTATTACCTAAAGGCCAACTCCTTAAATCAGTCCCGATATTCAGTTAATTATAGGTTGGGCGTTTTGTATGGCCGATATTTTAGCGATTTGCCCAATAGCCTCCTCTATTTAAGCCAAGCCACTATACTGGATCCCACCAAAGCCGAAGCATTCAAAGATTTGGGTACAGCCTATGGAATTTCCGGAAATACCAAAGAAGCCTACAACGCATTTAAAAAAGCGGTAACCTTGGATCCTGAAGATGTGCAAACTTATGCAAATTTGATATATTCATGCCAGCAGCTTGGGTTAACGGGTGAGATGCAGGAATATTTGAAACAGGTGGAGAAGCTTAAGAAAAGTAGATTACCATAAAAAAAGGCGCCTCATTTTTGAAGCACCTTTTAAATAATGTTAAAATTTATTTATTACCACTCTGTTGGTATTTCTTCGTTGGCCTCGCAATCAAAACTTTTGCTGTATTGGGTCATAGCGCGATAACTCATACCCATACTGGAGAATCCGCCATCATGGAATAGGTTCTGCATAGTAACTTTCCGGGTTAAATCGGAGAACAGGGTAATGCAATAATCGGCACATTCTTCAGCTGTAGCATTTCCTAAAGGAGATGTTCTTTCGGAAAAATCAACCAGGTTATCGAAACCTCTTACCCCGCTACCGGCAGTAGTCATGGTTGGTGATTGCGATATGGTATTTACCCTTACTTTTTTATCACGTCCATAAATGTAACCAAAGCTACGGGCTATGGATTCAAGCAATGCTTTAGCATCAGCCATATCGTTATATCCATACAACGTACGTTGCGCCGCCACATACGATAAGGCAACTACGGAACCCCAAGGATTGATAGCATCTAATTTGCGTGATACCTGCATGATCTTATGAAATGATATGGCACTGATATCCAAGGTTTTTTGAAAATAGGCGTAATTGAGGTCGTCATACGATAAGCCCTTACGAACATTGGGCGACATGCCTATAGAATGTAAAATGAAATCCACTTTTCCACCCAATAGTTTCATTGATTCTGTGATAAGCCGCTCAATGTCTTCATAACTGGTGGCATCAGCTGGAATAATTGGAGCATTGCAAGCTTTTCCAAGTTCATCGAGCTCGCCCATCCTCAGAGCCACGGGAGTATTTGTCAACACAAATTGGGCTCCTTCTTCATAAGCTTTTAGTGCTACTTTCCAAGCAATGGAATTTTCGTTAAGAGCACCAAATATGATCCCTTTTTTTCCCTTCAATAAATTATACGCCATAAATGTTTATTTTAGTTATGTACTTATGATTAACAGCTTTTTGCTGCTTATGTTCATTCTATTGTTGTTTTGTTACCTAATTATGACAAGATAAGTGTTTTAGCATTTTCAATGGCTTCTTTCGAAATGTCTTTACCACTAAGCATGCGGGCAATTTCCACCACCCTTTCCTCGGCATTCAACTTTTGAATGTGAGTACTAACGGTATGATTGCTTTCTATTTTAAACACTTTATAATGATTCATACCGCGGGCTGCAATTTGGGGCAAATGCGTAATGCTAATCACTTGCATATTGGCAGCCATTTGCTTCATAATATCAGCCATCTTATCGGCTATTTCACCTGATACGCCTGAGTCAATTTCGTCAAAAATAATTGTTGGTAAGGCCGTGTTCTCCGATAATATTGCTTTAATACTCAGCATTAACCGGCTGATTTCACCTCCCGATGCTATTTTGGAAATATTTTGTACCGGCTGATTTTTATTCGCTGAGAATAGAAAACTTATCCTATCGCATCCTGAATCATTAAAAGCTTCTTCCGTTGTAACTTCTACTTCAAAAGCGGCATGTGGCATTCCTAAACCAGCTAATTGGGTTACAATTCGTTGGGTAAATACCTTGGTTGCCTGTTTCCGTTTTTCAGTCAATTGTTTGGCCAGTTTTTGAAGTTCACCGGTTGTTTGGGTGTTCTTTTTTTCTAAAATTGTTAACTCAATTTGGAATGATTCCCGGGTACTGACTTTTTGCTGGTAGAAATTCTTCCGTTCAATTAGCTCTGAAATGGATTCTACTTTATGTTTATGGAGTAGCGAATAAATATGGTCCAATGTTTCTTTTAATGCTGCTGCCTGCTCTGGATTGAATTCCAGATTGCTAACCGACTGCTCAATATCTGATGAAATATCTTTCAAATCGATGAATGCGCTTTCAATCCGCTGAATGAAATTATCCGCCTTTGGATAATAGTTTTTTATCCGCTCCAGACTTTGTTTGCTGGCTTTCAGTTGATCCAACAGGTTTATTTCCCCTTCAGATAGATAACTGAAACAAATTCCCAGATTTTGCTGAATTTCTTCTGCATTGTTTATTATTTGCAGTTCACTTTCCAAACCGGGCAAATTGATTTCTTCCAATTTAACTTCACTGAGCTGATTCAATTGAAACAGATTGTAGTCAAAGTCGGCTTCAGCTTTCCGGGCTTCTTCCTTCAAATTTTCAATTAGCTGAAGTTCTTCTTTGTACCGTTTAAACAGGTTTTTATATTGAGCAACGATTTCTTTGGTTTTAGCCGCCGAATCCAAAACGTTCAATTGAAAAGCATTACTATTTAGTTCCAGATTTTCGTGTTGCGAATGAATGTCGATGAGTTTTGTGGCCAAGTCCTTTAAAACAGGCAAATTCACAGGAGTATCATTAACAAATGCTCTCGACTTACCATTATTCAAAATTTCTCTACGAATTAGGGTTTCGTTCTCAAAATCCAGGTCGTTCTCTTTAAAAAAAGATTCCAAATTGTATGAATGGATATCAAAAATGGCTTCAACAATGCATTTATCGCTTTGTATGCTTATTGAGGAGGAATCGGCACGCGAACCAAGCACCAAAGATAAAGCCCCCAAAAGAATTGATTTACCTGCACCTGTTTCTCCGGTTAGGGTGGAAAAATCCTTTTCAAACTCTATTTCTAATTGTTGAATCAGTGCATAATTCTGAACCCTCAACGATTTTAGCATACTTGAAATTTATGTTTTAGAGGTATAAAAATACGAATAATTCAATGAATCGGATTTGGAGATTGTCAATTAATGAAATTTAATTAGCAATTTTATCAGTGAAGCGTGAAAACTAGTTCTTTTTAACAATTTTTTGATATTTGGCAGCATTCGCAGCATCTATCTCCTTGAGTAAGTTATAGGCTCTCATCCCCTCACTACTGGGAGATTCCGAAAAAAGTTTTATCATTTCGTCACTTTTAGCGTCAAAAAAAAGTTGCATCACAAATGAATTTGGTTTTGAGCGATGTACTTTCAATAAATCCTGCAATCCTTCGGCTACTTTAGCTCTTGCATCGGCTACATTTTTACTCATCTCATCCAGTCCTTTTCTATGATACGTATAGGAATAGCTGCGGATTGGGGCATAAATTTGATTCAACATGTTTTCAATAAGCCAATACCTGTTCTTCCGATCCTCAAAAGCCTTCCATCCAGTTGAAGTAGAACTTTGAGCTGTACTTACAATTTTTTCGGCCGTTTGAAAATATTCAGTTCCACCCATGGGAGAAAATGTGTCGTAATCATATCCCAACACAACGTAAACATAATAAGCAAATAATGAGGTAAGCTCGTTGTGCGTAGTTTCGTTAAAATCGAGAGACTCCCCTTCGGCGTACCTGAATTTTACTTTTTTATCGTTAATAATAAATAACGGAGATGAATACCCGGTGCTAAAAACAGGACGGCTTGAATTTACTTGAAGAGTTCCCTCAAATTCATCGGCCGAAATTTGCTTGGTAAGGTTGAGCATCATGTTGCATTCAATCCGCTCTTCGATAGTATAAATGTTTTTAGTCCAGCTCCGGTTATTTAAAAATTCAAACAACGATTTTTGCAATGCCTCAAAAACTGACTTATTGGATCCCGGTATTTGGGTGGAATTAACTTGAATTCTACAATTGAGTTCTTGCGAAAAGATTGGGTTACCTATCAAAAAGAAACCTAAAAGAAGAAGTACATCAATTTTAGTCTGGAAATTCCTGAGCATGGTTAGGATTCTAAATTATTTCAAATTCTTGAATGCTAATAAAAGTTCATCAGCAATATCTTTGGCAACTAATTTTTTAGACTTTAAATCAAACGTTTTTATCTCTTGTTTTCGTGTAATGATGGTTATTTTATTGTCGTCCGATTGAAAACCTGCTCCTGCATCGTTCAATGAGTTTAGGACGATAAAGTCAAAGTTCTTCTTTTCAAGTTTTTCCTTTGCATTTTCAATTTCGTTTGCTGTTTCCAGCGCAAAGCCAATTAATAATTGATTTGATTTTTTTTGTTTTCCCAATGTAGCCGAAATATCAGCCGTTTGCTTAAGTTCCAAGGAAAGAACCTCTCTGTTTTTCTTTATTTTTTGACTGGATGGGGCAATGGGCGTATAATCGGCTACTGCTGCAACCATAATACCTGCATCTTGATGCTCAAAATTCAATTGGCAGGCTTCTAACATTTGTTGCGCCGATTTAACCGGTATTAATTGAATGTTTTTGTGTTTCGGTCTAATCGCAACCAATCCTGAAATCAAGGTTATTAGCGCTCCTCTTTCAGCCAGTTCTTCGGCAAGAGCATATCCCATTTTTCCGGAAGAATAATTTCCAATAAATCGGACCGGATCAATCATTTCCTGAGTAGGCCCCGTAGTTATTAGTATCTGCTTGCCGTTAAAATCCTGATTTGAACTAAAATATTTTTCAATGGCCTCAACAATTGTTTCGGGTTCCGCCATTCGGCCTTTACCAACCAAGCCACTGGCCAATTCTCCAACTTCTGGCTCAATCAAGTAATTGCCAAACGATTTCAGTATTTCCATATTTTGAATCGTTGCCGGATGCTGAAACATATCCAAATCCATGGCTGGTGCAAAAAAAACAGGACAGCGGGCAGAAAGGTAGGTAGTTAGTAATAAATTATCGGCAATTCCATGTGCCATTTTTCCCATGGTATTCGCAGTTGCAGGAGCAATGACCATAACATCAGCCCAACAACCCAAATCAACATGGCTGTTCCAATCGCCATTTTCCGGATTAAAAAAGTCGACCAATATGGGATTTTTTGAGAGGGTAGCCAAGGTCAAGGGTGTTATAAATTCCTTTGCCAGGGGTGTCATGATAATTTTTACATTTGCACCCTTTTTAATGAACAAACGGGTAAGATTGGCAGCTTTGTAAGCAGCAATCCCCCCGGTCACTCCCAAAATAATATTTTTATCAGCCAACATGTTTCAAAGGTTTATTCCTTCGAAGCCATTAAAGCATCATCTTCAGGAATCCTGTGATAAACATTCCCATCAATAAATTCATCAATTGCAATGGCAGTTGATTTTGGTAATCTTTCGTAGTACTTTGATATTTCAATCTGTTCGCGGTTTTCAAAAACTTCTTCCAGATTGTCGGTATAGGAAGCAAACTCTTCCAATTTACGACTCAATTCTTCTTTAATTTCAACGCTTATTTGATTCGACCTTCTTGAAATAGCTACTATGCTTTCGTAAATATTTCCGGTTTCTTTTTCAATTTCTCTCAAATCCCTGGTAATTGTGCTAACAGGTGCATTGCTTTTTTTGTAATCCATTGTTATAAAGTTTTAATTTGATTAACCGATATGGTGTACATTTTTTCAATCTCTTTGGTATATTCCGAGGTTGGAAACTCGTCAATAAAAGAGTAATATTCGGTAATAGTATTTTGATACCGTTCACCTTGCTTTTCGCGGATGCTATTCTCCGCCAATAAAAAATTAGTTTTTACAATTAAATACAATACTTCTTCCCGGTATTTAGTATCCGGAAATTCTTTAATGCTGATATGGAGTGCTACTGCTGCCGATTGATAATCGCCAATTTTATAATACAATTTTGCATTTTCATACGATTTCTTCTCCAGTTTTGTTCTGAGTTTTTCAATAATATCATTCGCTTCAGTAATATATTTACTTCCCGGATATTTATTTATAAACAACTGCATTGCATCAATGGCTTTGTAAGTATCAGCCTGATCCAAACTATAACGAGGCGAATTTAAGTAATAACAATATGCCGAGGTATAGCTTGCTTCTTCGGTAAATTCACTGTAGGGAAAAGTCTTAGCAAAATTCTCAAAATAATAGGCCCCTAAAATGTAGTCCTTTTGCTTATAATGACAATTGGCATAATAAAACAATATTTTTTCCGATTTATCGCTTCCCTTAAAAATGGTTACCAATTCATCAAAAAGTGATTGAGCCCTATAATAATCGCCCTTTTCATAATAAACCAAAGCCTTTTCATATTTTAAGTTATAATCGGAGCTTTTTAATACTTTTTGATATTCACTGCACGAAGTTAAAAGGGTAACTGCTAAAATACTTAGTACAATGATTTTAATCCTCATTTTTGGCATACTACAATTGAATTAGGTTTTTATAAAAACGTAAAAAACCTTTATTTATGATTTACAAATGCATTTTGGGGTGCAAATATACGCAAAGCATTTGAATAAATTTACCAATACACCCACAATATTTAATTACTGAGTTAATTGATAGCATGTTAACAAAACTAAATAACTAAATCTACAGGTATTTAAGCTTTAACATAAGGTACAACATTAAAAATGGGCTCATTTTGAATAATTGTTTAATTGCGGTTGTCTAAAAGAAATTAAGAATTCATCTGTTAAACTGTAGCATTATTCAGTAAATAACAGTTTGATTAAAATCGATATCAATTAAGTGATTAATAGCCGCATTTAACTGCTGCTTCTTTTCCTACTAAATAAGTACTTTTACTACTATGAATTCATTTAGTAACCAGTACTTTTGTGCTATAAAACCAAAAACTATTTATTGTGGATATTTTTGATAAAATAAAGGTAAACAGAGGTCCAATAGGACAATACCAAAAAGCAGGTCACGGATATTTTTCGTTCCCAAAATTAGAAGGTGAAATTCATCCTCACATGATGTTTCGCGGAAAAGAAGTTTTAAACTGGAGCCTGAATAATTATATCGGATTGGCCAATCATCCAGAAGTACGCAAAGCGGATGCTGAAGGCGCACAAAAATATGGAATGGCTTATCCAATGGGCGCCCGAATGATGTCAGGACAAACAAAATACCATGAAGAACTGGAGCAGAAATTGGCAGCATTTGTTGAAAAAGAAGATGCCTTTTTGTTGAATTTTGGCTATCAAGGAATGGTTTCTATTATTGATTGTATTGCTAGCCGTAAGGACGTTATTGTTTACGATTCAGAAGCGCATGCCTGTATCATGGATGGCGTTTTTTTACATAAATCAAAAGGAGGAAAAAGTTTTGTTTTCCCTCACAACGACATGGCAAAATGCGAAAAAATGCTTCAGTTTGCAACTAAAATTGTGAATGAAACGGGCGGTGGAATTTTAGTTATTACCGAAGGAGTATTTGGAATGGAAGGCGATTTGGGAAATCTGGCCGCTATTGTAAAACTCAAAGAAAAATATAGTTTCCGCTTATTGGTAGACGATGCACATGGTTTTGGGACAATGGGTCCAAAAGGAGCTGGAGTTGGCACTCATTTTGGTGTTCAAAAAGATATTGATTTATATTTTTCAACTTTTGCAAAAGCTATGGCTGGCATCGGAGGTTTTGTTGCATCAGAAAATGATGTAATTGACTTTTTGCGTTACAACATGCGCTCACAAACTTTTGCTAAATCACTACCTATGCCAATGGTTTTGGGAGCATTAAAACGCCTCGAACTTTTAAAAAACGATCATTCACTGCGTGAAAAACTTTGGACTATTGTTAAGGCATTGCAAAAAGGTTTGCGTGAGAATGGATTTAATATTGGCCATACGGAATCGCCTGTTACCCCAGTAATGATGGATGGTGGAGTAATTGAAGCAACCAATTTAATACTAGATTTACGTGAAAACTACGGTATTTTCTGTTCGGTGGTTATTTACCCGGTTATTCCTAAAGGGCATATTTTATTACGCCTAATTCCAACTTCAGCACACACATTGGCTGACGTGGATCGCACCATTAACGCATTTAAAGCCTGTTCCAGTAAGCTTTTGGCGGGAGGATATAAATCAGAAGAATTTGCAGATATTTCTGCTCTTAAAGTTTAGATTTAGATTTATTCAAAGTAAGCTGCTTCAAAAAACGAGGCAGCTTTTTTTATGCCAATTTTTCTTGAAATAATTACAACTAATCAAATACCGGTTGATTTGAATTGGTGCTATTATGAATTTTTATGGCTGTATACCTATCTTACTTTTAGCCATCTCAATTACTTTATTATGGTCGAAAGCCAACTCAGGAAGATCAGAAAGTGAAAACCATAGAACTTCTTTAGCATCATCTCCAGCTTTGGGTTGATGCTGCAGATTGTGAACCCACCCTATATAAACAATAGTAACACAATGCCCGCGAGGGTCGCGTCCGGGATCACCAAAAGCATAAAGCTGTTCCAAATCAATACCTGAAATATTAGTCTCTTCTTTTAGTTCACGTTTGGCGCAATCCAACAAGGTTTCATCTTTTTCTAAAAATCCTCCAGGCAAAGCCCATAAATCTTTGTAAGGTGGGTTTAATCGTTTAATGAGTAGAACGGATACCTGTTTGCTGTTTTTCTTTAAAACCACAACATCGGCACTTACCATAGGTCTAAAATAATCGTAAGTATAACTCATGATTCTTCGTCTTTTTTTTCCCGGCTATTATTCACAATATAAAAAACCAAGATTGCAATGGCCATAAAAAAAATCAGCTTAATGATAAGTGAAGGAGTCATTGTATAGTATTTTTTAAACAATAATTCTTTTAATTATCCTTAGTTTATGGGAATATTTTACTGATTCCTGATTAAAAATTCCTTGGTGATCGATAGGGTCAATTTTTACAAATCCAGAAGCATGTATAATTTCATGATTATTCATAAGTATTCCAACATGCACAATATCACCTATTTCATTATCAAAGAAAGCCAAATCACCGGGTTTCGCTTCACTTGTAAAATTTATAGTGCTTCCTAATACAATTTGTTTTGAAGCATCACGGGGCAAGTTAATTCCGTAAATACTATAAACAATTTGAACAAAACCTGAACAGTCTATGCCCAGGATACTTTTTCCACCCCATAAATAGGGGGCATTAAGAAATTGTTTGGCCAAAGAAATCAATTCTACATTATCATTTATTTCAGTTATGGCTGAATGCGGGTAAGTATAACTAATTCCTCCAATTGAGAAGATTCCGTTTAAATCAGTTTTGGGTATATTGCTTCCTGCAACTAAAGGCTTTATAGTTTTATTTTCATTTTCTATAATGGTTGTAAAAGGAGTACTTACTTTTTGGTGATGCATTGAATTCCATTGATTAAAATCATCTTCCGTTAAATAAGTCACCAATTTTTTATCAACCCATCCTTCGTAATTATCTGCAATATTCATGATTCGAACCCAGTTACCGGTAACTTCTTCAATTATAAAGGTTTCACCAAATAATAATTGAGTAACCATTTCTGCTCTTTCTGAAGGATTTGAGCGAACAGCTATAAGAGTATGGATGCAAATTCCTGTTTTCTTCATACCAAATTAGAATCAATCGGTTCTTAATTTTGCTTATACTATCAAAGGTATGAAAGGATATCCAATTTTAATGCGTTTGTTATTGAATTTAAAATTAATCGGGTTACATTAGTGCAATCATAATTTTAATTTTAAAAATCATGAGTAATTATTACGAAAGGTCATCACCTAAGCGACAAAGCATCTATATCATTATCTTGTTTATACTAGCTGCAGCCTTAACCATTTCATTTTTTCCAACTCAAGGGAAGTTTAAATATGAATATCAAAAAGGAACACCTTGGCAGCACAATGATTTAGTAGCCCCATTTGATTTTGCGATTTATAAATCAGAGTCTGAATTAAAAGCAAGTTATGATAGTTTACAAAAATATTTTAAACCGTATTTCAATTTTGATGCAGAAATGGGAAATACTGAGATTAACCTATTTAAAAAAGTATTTGACAGTCGCTTTGCAAGTGCTATGGAAGCAACACATAAGATTTATCCGAAAGCACCATTTCCAGATACACTCCATAATTTTATATTGGGGGTATCAACTGATATTATTAATTTTATTTATGATAAAGGGGTACTAGATTTTTCTGAAGTATTGAATGAAAAATTTAAAGGAAACAACTTGGTTATTATTAGAAATAATCTTGCTGAAAATAGGGATATTGAAGAAGTGTTTTCACAAAAAATAGCCTACGGTTTTATTAATAAGAAATTAACTAAAGACTTTCCATCAGCACCTCATATCCGGACTTTAGTAGAAAACTTAAAACTATACGACTTTATTAAACAGAATCTACTTTATGATGAGAAAACAACGCTCAAAGTTAAAGATGAGATGATTACTGCCATGTCGACCAAACGAGGAATGGTACAATCGGGGGAGCTTATTATTTCAAGAGGCGACTTGGTGCATGATGAAAAATTTTTGGTGTTAGAATCGTTTAAAAAAGAGTATCAAATAAATTTAGGCTCTAGCGTTTATTTAAAATGGTTGTATATAGGTCAAATAATTGTAGTCTTTTTGGCATTTACTATACTTTACCTTTTTTTATTCCATTTTAGGAAAGAAATACTGAACAGCCTTCAAAAAACACTTTTTATTTTAATGATGGTATTAATAATGGTTATTGCTGCCAGCGTAGTGGTAAAATTCAATCAAATTAATATCTATATGATTCCTTTTGTTGCCTTGCCAATTATAATTCATGCTTTTTATGATTCAAGATTGGCATTCTTTATTCACATGGTAACAATAATGCTCATTGGTTTTCTGGCACCAAATAGTTTTGAATTTGTTTTTATTCAGTTTTTGGTTGGAGCGGTTTCTATCTTCAGTTTAGCACAATTGCACCGCCGTGGACAATTATTTGCCGCAGTTGGGTTTATAACTCTTACATACATAATAGGATACACTGCTATAGGCATTATGCAAGAAGGGGATCCATTTAAAATTAATCCCTATCATTACCTTTGGTTTATAACCAATGGTCTATTATTATTGATATGCTACCCCTTAATATTCATTTTTGAAAAAATATTTGGGTTCATTTCCGATGTTACATTAATTGAATTATCTGACACCAATCATCCGGCTTTGCGAGATTTAGCTGAAAAAGCTCCTGGAACATTTCACCATGTTATTCAAGTAGCCAATTTGGCCGAAGCCGGCTCCAGAAAAATTGGTGCCAATGCATTATTAACAAGGGTTGGAGCCCTATACCATGATATTGGCAAGTCCGGTGCTCCGGGTTTTTTTATTGAAAACCAAGTGGGGAAAAGCGCTCACGATGGATTGGGTTATGAGAAAAGTGCTGAAATGATAATTCAACATGTATTTTATGGAATGGAGTTAGCACGCAAACACAAATTGCCCAAAGTAATTTCCGATTTTATTGTTACCCATCATGGAACGGGTTTGGTAAAATATTTTTACACCAAATATTCCAATGAAAATGAAGGTGTAGTACCCGATATTTCAAAATTCTCCTATCCCGGACCTTCTCCTTTTACTAAAGAAACAGCGGTTCTTATGATGGCCGATGCAGTAGAGGCTTCTTCCCGAACTCTTAAAGAGTACAATGAAAATACTATCAGTGAATTGGTGGAACGAATTATTAACAATCAAATAGATGATAATCAATTTGAAGAAGCTGATATTACTTTTAAAGATATTTTTCAAGTAAAATCAGTATTTAAACAAAAATTAATGAATATGTATCATACCAGGATTGAATATCCGGATATGAAAAAGCATGGATAACCCCTACTGAGAAAGCCTTATTCAGGATATAAAAAAATCGGAAGTTCATCAAAAAAGGTAATCGAACATTCGACTGTTCCATTTGTCGGTTTGGTAACCAGCCAAAACCGACCTTACTCTGGTTTTTTGCTTAAATATTTAGACTCTTTCCTTTTATTATTAGTCATCCTACTAATTATCCAATAAACACAAAATATATTACTATTAAGTAATTGAGTATATACAACATATACTATAATGCTATAAATCAGATTGCAACCTGCCAAATATCATACAATTAGCCTCGGTGTTTGAATATTTTTAACCACACACATTCTGACTACACAAAAAGTTAAACAGTATTAAATTAAATTTAGGAGGAATATTCATGACAGATACCCAAACATTAGTTAAAGAATTGGTTGATAAACATGGAAAAAAACGCGAAAGTTTGCTTCCTATACTGCAAGGAATAGTAACCAACGACCGCTATATTAGTGAATATGCAATGATGG
>JAIFNJ010000093.1 GCA_020047835.1 Bacteroidota bacterium | reverse complement strand
CTAATATCCTTTATTTTTGCTACAATTCGTGAGCTTAATTTAGACTGCAAATATATAAATTTTGCTAAAAGCTGCTACTATCTGGAAACATACAGCCTTGTAACATGGATTAGATCAAATTGGAACTTGCAGCGCCTGCTGCGAGAAACGTTCAGAATTAAGTGTAAAGATGATGCTCTACCCACCAAAGAATCAAAAGAAAAACAGCTGAATACTGAAAAGAAGAATTACTACAGCCAAAAACCACCGTATTATACCAGAGCCCTTTTTTATTGCCATTTTTGAGGCTAATATACCCCCTGCTACATTTCCTAATGCGGCAATAAGGCCATAACTGAAATTAACCTGGTGGTAATAAATAAAAATAGCCAAAGCAAAAGGACTGTAAATAAAAACCAGAAACACTTTTAATCCATTGGCTTTTACCAAATCGTATCCTGCATTCATTACCAAAAGGATTAATAAAAAAATTCCTACACCAATATGGATGAATCCACCATAAACACCTACCATAAAAAAAATAAGATATTGGCTCCAGGTAATTTTCCGGGCCGTTTTATGAATCTGCTCCACCAACCATTTTTCAGGATTGTAAAAAATAAAAAATAGCATAGAAAGCATAATTACCCCCAAAATTTTTTCGAATGATTCCGGTTTCAAATGAGTGGCAAATTGAGCTCCGGTTAACGTTCCAAGAACAATTGGAATGCTAAGCCACAGACCTTTTTTAACATCTAGTTTTTCATTTTTCCAAAAAGTAACTGATGACGAAAATGTTTGTAAAATTACCCCAAACCGGTTGGTCCCATTGGCAATATTGGCCGGTAATCCTAAAAACATAAATAAAGAATAGGTAATAACTGTTCCAGCTCCTGCAAACGTATTAACAATACCAGTGGCAAATCCTGCAAGAATTAAAAGAATAACCACGGGCCATGAAATATCAACCAGCCCTGTTTCTGGATTTATGGCAAAATAAGAAGTGAACGTTTCCCACATATTATTAAAAATCATCAAATAAAAGTCATCGGGTGACTACAATTAAACATAAAATAAGTCATCCGATGACTTACTGCTATTGGGTTAGGTAAAAAAAATCCTGCCAAGTACTTAAACATAGCAGGATTTCAAAATTAAAATTGTTTTTTAGTTTTTGGGGATATTTTTTAATACATCCAACAAGTGCTTCCAAAATTTATCTACCGATGGAATATTCAGTTTTTCATCGGGAGAATGAACACCCCGCATGGTAGGACCAAACGAAACCATATCCATATCAGGATATTTTTCAAGGAACAGACCACATTCAAGTCCAGCATGAATGGCTCTTACAACGGGTTTATGCGCAAAAAGCCTGTGATAGCTATCCTCAGCTATTTTCAAAATTTCTGAATTTTTATTGGGAGTCCAGCCAGGATATCCATCAGTATGCTGAACCTGTGCTTCAGCCAGATGAAATACACTGGCCACCATATTGGCTATGTTCCTTTTAGCAGAATCGATATTGCTGCGCTGGCTGGTAACAATTTCAATCAAATTGCCTTCATGAAATTTAATGGATGCCAGATTGGTTGATGTTTCAACTAGTCCGGGCATGTCCTGACTCATAGCAATTACCCCATTAGGGCAGGCATATACAGCATCGAGCAATGACCATTGATCGCGCATTTTCATTACATAACGCGGCATTTCAGTTTTGTTCAAATCAAAAACAAGTTTGGTTTCTATGCCTTTTTCTTTGAAAATCATTTTGCAATAATTCGAAAAGTCTTTTTCAAATGCAATTACATATTTTTGTTTAACAGTTACAATGGCAAAAGCTTCCCTGGGAATGGCATTGCGCAAATTACCGCCTTCAAATTTATTTATTCTTATCCCATAAGCCCTGGAGGCTTCCCATAAGAAGCGGTTCAATATTTTATTAGAATTGCCATGCCCTTTATGAATATCATCTCCGGAATGGCCTCCGCGTAAACCTTTAATGCGTATTTTAAATGCTTCGGACTTTGTGGGAACCGGACGGATACCATAATTTAAGGTTGCCAAGGTATCTATTCCACCGGCGCAGCCAATAAACAATTCCCCTTCGTCTTCTGAATCCAGATTAATTAGCGTCCGGCCTTTTAAAAATCCTTTTTCTAATGCAAATGCTCCAGTCAATCCAGTTTCCTCATCTACAGTAAATAAGCACTCCAAATTGGGATGTTCAATAGTTGAAGAGGCTAAAATTGCCAATTGAGTAGCCATTCCAATCCCATCATCAGCTCCAAGGGTTGTACCCTCGGCTTTAACCCAATCTCCGTCAACTTTTGGATTTATTGGATCTTTATAAAAATCGTGTTGAATTTCACTATTCTTTTCGCATACCATGTCCATATGGCTTTGCAAAATAACCGATTTTCGTTTTTCCATTCCTTTAGTGGCCGGTTTAAGTATTAATACGTTTCCAGCTTCATCCGATTTTGTTTCCAATTTATGTTTTTTGCCGAAATCCATCAGGTAAGCAATAATTTTTTCTTCCTTTTTAGATGGTCGAGGTACCTGACAAATTTCGCTGAAATAGTGCCAGACTTCTTTAGGTTCTAATCCTTGAAATACACTCATAGTTTTATCGATTTAAATGAATTAGTTTCAGATTCAGACACAATATAAGAAATATATTTTTTGAAGAATAGCATGAGTAAGATATATTTTTGAACAATTCAATCAAACATTGAAAAATAAGTACTTTCAATTCATGCATTTTATAATTTACCAATTTTCTGATTAAAATTAAGGGTTATAGGGTCATACTTTTAGTATAGTTAATTTAATTGCAAAATAATAACAATCAATGAATAAGGTCGCCTTCTTTTTTCATAACTTTGATTATTCTAAAAGAATTAGCCATGACGTTTCTCAAATTTGATAAATCCAAATTGATAAATCTTGAGTATTCACTAAAGCGTGAAATAATTAGAACCAATCGAACAGGTTCGTATGCATGTTCTACTATTATTGATTGCAATACTCGAAAATACCATGGATTACTTATTTGCCCTCTTTCTGAATTGGATGGAGGAAGGCATGTTTTGCTTTCATCATTACATGAAACGGTGATTCAGCATGAAAAAGAGTTTAATTTAGGGATGCACAAATATGCCGGAGATCATTTTGAACCCAAAGGACATAAATATATCACCGATTTTTCAACCAATCCAATTCCAAAACTTATTTATCAAGTTGGTGGAGTTATTTTATCGAAAGAAAAGCTATTGGTTGAAAATGAATCACAAATTTTAATAAAATATACCTTAGAGGAAGCGACATCTGATACCATGTTACGTTTCAGGCCTTTCTTGGCTTTTCGTAACATTCATGCCCTTAGCAAAGCAAATATGGATGTAAACACCAAATTTCAAGAGGTTAAAAATGGAATTGCTTCCCGATTATATAATGGGTATCCCGATTTGTGTATGCAGTTTTCAAAAAACGTTGAATTTATTCCGGCGCCTGATTGGTATTACAATATAGAATATCTTGAGGACCAAAAACGAGGATACGAATATAAAGAGGATTTGTATGTGCCCGGATATTTTGAATTGCCTATAAAAAAGGGGGAATCCATCATATTCAGTGCGGGTATTTCAGAAGTTAATCCGTCGGGCTTAAAACAAAAATATGATAAAGAATTATCAAAAAGAATTCCCCGTAACGATTTTGACAATTGTTTGCTAAATACAGTAATGCAATTCTTTATTCATGACAAGGAAAATGTATTTGTAATAGCCGGATACCCATGGCTGCCAATTAGAACAAGAGATATGCTAATTTCGTTGCCGGGGCTAACTATTTCATTGAATGATAGTCAATTGTTCAAAACGGTGTTGAATTCAGTAATCTCTAAAATGGAAGGTCATTTATTGCCCGATTTGATAAATGAAAAACTACCTAAAAGATATCCGGCTGATATTCCACTTTGGTTTATCTGGAGTTTGCAACAAATGGAATTAAATTTTCCTAAAGAAAAGGTATGGAAAATTTACGGAAAAAATGTTAAAACAATTATTGATGGCTATTTTAATGAGCAAAACCTTTTTCAAATAAAGGAAAATGGACTCATATATGTGGATAGGCTAGTTCCAAATAACTCGTGGATGAATGGAGAAAGCAATTTTCAACCAATACTAAACAGGAGAGGATATAAAGTAGAAACCAATGCATTGTGGTACAACACCATCGCTTATGCTTTAAGTCATAGCAGTGAAATTAATGATAAAAACTGGATTAAAGAACTGGAAGAATTACTGCGTAAAATGAATGTTACATTTAGTGAAGTTTTTTGGGATGAGCAAAGTGGTTATCTTGCTGATTATGTTTCAGATAATGAAATTAATAGGCAAATAAGGCCCAACCAGATTTTTGCAGCATCGTTACCTTTTTCGCCCCTGTCAAAAGTTCAAATAAAATCGGTGCTTGATGTAATAAAACTTCAGTTACTAACACCTTATGGGATACGTTCCTTATCACCTGAAGACCCTGATTATGCAGCAAAATACAAAGGAAACCACGAAGAGCGTGAAAAAGCTGCATTTAACGGAAGTGTTTGGCCTTGGCTATTTACCCATTACTATGATGCCAGTATAAAAGTAAATCCCAAAAGCATCATAGCAACAGCTCAACGAATGATTCAAATTTTTGAGTCCGAAGTGCAATTTGATGGTATTTGTTCCATTTCAGAGCTTTATCACGCCGATCCTCCTCAAAAAGCAAAAGGAGCCATTTCGTTTGCGATGAATACCGGAGAACTTATCCGGCTGAAATCGTTACTTGAAAAGGAGATTTAAACAAAAGGTTCTTTAGACAGTTGGAAGAAAACCTAAAATGAACCAGGAAAGGATTCCCGGTTCAGGAAAAAAAATGATTAATTTATAATTGCAGCTATAAATACTATTTTAAAAATTAAAAAGCAATGAAAGTACTTATGTTCGGTTGGGAGTTTCCTCCTCACATATCAGGTGGTTTGGGTACTGCTTGCTATGGACTCACCAAAGGACTATCCAAGATTGATAATCTGGAGGTACTTTTTGTTGTTCCAAAAAGCTATGGTGACGAGGATAAACATTCAATTGAATTAATAGGTGCCGACCATATTCCAATGAAGATTACCGAGATAAAACATGAATTCCATTTCAATAAACAATTTCAATATATTGAAGTAGGTTCGCATTTAATGCCTTATTCCAGTACTGAAGAATATTATGCGTTGACCAGAAAACAAAAAATTGGTAAAAAAGTATTTGTCGAAACCAATGAAGACGGTTACATTCATTTCAGCGGAAAATACGGTTCGAACCTTTATACTGAAATTTATAACTATAGCATAGTGGCTACCCAAATAGCCAAATTATACGACTTTGATATTATCCATGCTCATGATTGGTTAACCTATCCGGCAGGTATGGCAGCCAAACAGGTTTCAGGTAAACCGCTGGTAGTACATGTTCATGCAACAGATTTTGACCGAAGTGGGGGTAGTGTAAATCCAAAAGTATATCGCATTGAAAAAGAGGGATTGGATGCAGCAGATGCTATTATTACCGTTAGTAATTTAACTCGAAACATTGTAATCAACAATTACAAAATAAATCCTGATAAAGTGGTTACTGTGTATAATGCAGTAGAACCATCAGAAATAGGATTGAACCAACAAAATCAAAAAACGGTTAAAGAAAAAGTGGTAACCTTTTTAGGACGCATAACCATGCAAAAAGGTCCTGAATATTTTATTGAAGCGGCAAATATAGTACTCCAAAACATGGACAACGTTCGATTTGTTATGGCTGGTAGTGGCGATATGATGAATAAAATGATTGAACGGGCCGCTAGTTTAGGTATCATGGACAAATTCCATTTTACGGGTTTTCTGACTGGTGATGATGTATTCAAAATGTTTTCACATAGCGACTTGTATATTATGCCTTCCGTTTCGGAACCTTTTGGAATTTCCCCCCTTGAAGCAATGCAATCAGGAGTTCCAGTTATTATTTCAAAACAATCCGGTGTGAGTGAAATTCTTAAACATGCCATAAAAATTGACTTTTGGGATATTGAAAAGATGGCTAATGTTATTTATAGTATTCTTAACTATCCAGCCTTAGCCAAAACTATCTCAATAAATGGACTTAATGAAGCCAACTCCCTTAAATGGGATAAATCTGCATTAAACGTTTACAACGTTTATGAAAAAATACTTAATCCCATTAAAAGCCAGCAATTATGAAATATATATGCTTTTATTTTCAAGTGCATCAGCCATTTAGGTTTCGAAACTATTCTTTTTTTGATATTGGTAACGACCATTATTATTACGATGACTATTTGAATGAATCAATTCTTCAAAAAGTTGCACAAAAATGCTATTTGCCGGCAAATGAAGTAATGCTGAAGCTTTGCAATACCTATGGTAATAAATTTAGGATAACATACAGTATTTCAGGTTCCGCAATAAATCAGTTTGAATTATACGCACCTGAAGTAATTGAAAGCTTTCAGAAATTGGCAGAAACGGGTTGCGTGGAGTTCCTATCAGAAACCTATCCTCATTCATTAGCCTCGCAGCGCGATTTTGATATTTTTAAAAATCAAATCGAAAAACACTCACTGAAAATTGAAGAATTGTTTGGTCAAAAACCTAAAGTATTTAGGAATACGGAATTAATTTATTCCGATAAAATTGGTGCTGAAGTATATAAAATGGGGTTTAGGGGAATGCTTACCGAGGGAGCTAAGCATATATTGGGTTGGAAATCGCCTAATTATTTATACTACAATGCCATTCAGCCAAAACTGAAGTTGTTGCTTAAAAACTACAAATTGAGTGATGACATTGCTTTTCGTTTCTCAAATAAAACCTGGGACCAATATCCATTAACCCCAGAAAAATTCAGTACCTGGCTCAATGCTCTGGATTCAAAGGAAGAGATAGTTAATTTATTTATTGATTATGAAACTTTTGGAGAACATCAATGGGCAGAAACCGGAATTTTTAATTTTATGGAACACTTACCGGAAGCAATTTTTAAAAACACAACGTATGCTTTTGAAACTCCTTCAAATATTATTAAAAAACTTCAACCTGTTGCAGTTGCTAATGTTCCCTATCCCATTTCATGGGCTGACGAAGAAAGGGATCTAACTGCCTGGTTAGGAAATGATCTTCAAACGGAAGCCTTTGAAAAATTATATCAATTAGCTCCAAAAATTGAACAAATCACCAATCCTGAACTATTGCAGGATTGGGAGTACTTGCAAACCAGCGACCATTTTTATTACATGAGTACAAAGTGGTTTTCCGACGGAGAGGTGCACGCTTATTTTAACCCCTATAAAACACCTTATGACGCGTTCATTAATTATATGAATATTTTAAGCGATTTTTCAATTAGAGTTAATACAATTGTTCCAGACATATCAGAAAATATTGAGTTAAATAAACTCAATCATTTGCTAAGAGAGAAAAACGAGGAAATTTTAAAACTCAAAGAGAATATTAAGAAACTTAAAAAGAAATCTGCTTAAAAATAGGGTACACTTGTTTTGCAAAATGTTAATAAGTTTTTTTAGGCAACACAAACGTTTTAAATAGGATGTATAGGCTTCTAAACCGGCGAATGAAATAGAAAACTTATCCATTACTTGGCTAAAACAAAGGTTTATCCCGATAATTATTTTTTAATTTGCATCACAATAGTTAATTAAATTTATGATAGATTTTTATATCTATTTGATTTAGTGATATTTGGTTTGTTCGTGCTTTGGTAATAAAATATTTAAAAGTAACACAATTTAAACCATTGTAGTCACAAAGATATCCCGATTTTACCCGGGAAATAAAATGAATTAAGTGGTTTAAACAATCATTCTGATGAAAATTTGGAATCAAATTGCACCAAAAAGATCACCGAATAATTGCATCAGTAAATACGAAATTTATGGAAAAGAAACCGATATTCCTGTTTGAAACAAGTTGGGAAGTTTGTAATAAAGTGGGTGGTATTCATACAGTTATAACTTCAAAATTACCATCATACCAGAAAAAATTTGGTGAAAATATAATATTTATTGGACCCGATATTTTAAAAGACCATGCAATTCATCCTGAATTTATTGAAGATAAGAATCTTTATAGTGAATGGAGAAAATCAGCATTGAATAATGATATTCGAATGAGAATTGGTTATTGGAACGTTCCATTGAGACCAAAAGCCATTTTAATTGATTTTACGCTTTTAATACAAAAAAAAGACGAAATATTCACTCAGTTTTGGGAACTTTATAAATTAGATTCGCTGAGTGGGGGTTGGGATTATGTAGAATCAGCATTGTTTGGATACTCTGTGGGAATGGTAATTGAAAGTTTTACCAATTATTATTTGCACAAAGAACAGGTTGTTGCTCAGTTTCATGAATGGATGACTGGAGCCGGAGTACTTTATCTGAATTCAAAAGCACCACACATAGCTACAATTTTTACTACTCATGCAACTGTTTTAGGAAGATCAATTGCTGGAAATGGTTTGCCTTTGTATGAATCTATTGGAACTTTTGATCCAGATCAAAAGGCAAATGAACTCGGAGTGTCGGCTAAGCATTCATTGGAAAAAAATGCGGCAAAGCATTCTGATGTATTTACTACAGTAAGTAAAGTTACTGCTAATGAATGTGAATTTCTTTTAAATAATATTCCCGATTTTATAACACCCAATGGTTTTGCATTGGAGCATTTGGAACCTATTACAAAGGAAAAAATCAATACTTCCAGAAGTTTGTTGTGTAAAGTTACCAGAGCTTTAACAGGTGGCGAATGCAATGAAAATACCTTATTTATGGCAACCAGTGGTAGGTATGAATTTAAAAATAAGGGAATTGATATTTTTCTTGATGCGTTAGGGAATCTTTCGAATAATCCGAATCTTACAGATAATATCGTGGCATTTATTCTTGTTCCCAGCGAAGAATATGGTCCACGAAAAGAATTGGTTGAAAACCTAGCCAATAATACGAACAACCGAATTGAAAATCCTTTTACAACACACAATCTTAACCCAAATTCATACGATCCTATTATTGACCGATGTCATAAACTAGGACTCCTAAATGCACCGGAGCAAAAAGTAAAAGTAATTTTTGTTCCCGTTTATTTGAATGGAAAAGACGGTATTTTCAATGTAAAATATTATGATCTTTTAAGTGGATTTCATTTAACTGCATTTCCTAGTTATTATGAACCTTGGGGTTATACCCCCATGGAGAGCCTTGCCGTAGGCGTGCCAACTATAACAACAAGTTTGTCAGGTTTTGGTCAGTGGATGCGGGGGAAATCAGAACATATTGAAAATGGGTTAGAAGTGGTGGAACGGAATGAATCGAATTATCATGATGTTGTACATCAAATTGAACAAACCGTATTAAAAATAAGTAAATTATCACCATCTGAAAGAAAAACAGTAAGTGAAAAGGCCCAGCACCTAACTTCAGACACAATTTGGCAAAACTTCAGCAAATATTATTACGATGCCTACGATAAAGCAATAAGTATTGCAGCATTGCGAGAAAAACATGAATATTTATTAAAAATTAGACCTGAGAATATGGAATACAAACAAATTAGCAACGATCCTATTTGGAAAAAAATGATAATTCACTCCGATTTACCCTATGAGCTTAAACCGCTCGAAGAGCTCTCAATGAATCTCTGGTGGTGTTGGAATTATCCGGCAACTGAACTTTTTGAAAGTATATCGCCTGAACTTTGGTTAAAGTGTGAAAAAAATCCGGTATCGCTTTTAAAAACGGTAGCTGCTGATCGCTTCAATGAACTGACCAAAGATGAGGCATTTTTGAAAAGACTGAATCAGGTTTATAGTGATTTTAAGAACTATATGAACGAACCGAAATCAACTGAACTGCCTACAATAGCTTATTTTAGCATGGAATATGGGTTAACTGATAATCTTAAAATTTATTCCGGAGGTTTGGGTATTTTAGCGGGTGACTATTTAAAAGAGGCCAGCGATTGTAATGTTCCCATTTTTGGTATAGGATTTCTTTATAAGTACGGTTATTTCACACAGAATTTTACCTCATCGGGTGAACAAATGGCTTCATTGGTAACTCAAAAATTTTCCGATTTACCCATTGAACCAGTTTACGATGACTTAAAGCAATTAATAATTATTTCATTAAATCTACCTGGGCGTATTGTAAAAGCTCGTATTTGGAAAGTTATGGTTGGTAGAGTTCCACTATATTTGCTTGATACCGATTATATTGAGAATTCACCCGAAGATCAGACCATTTCACATCAATTGTATGGTGGCGATTGGGAAAACCGGCTGAAGCAAGAAATGCTATTAGGTTTGGGCGGCATCCGGGCAATAAAGGAAATGAATCTTAAACCAGACATTTTTCATTGCAACGAAGGGCATGCGGCATTGATTAATATTGAGCGATTGACACAGTATGTGCAACACGATAATTTAACAATTGAAGAAGCATTGGAAGTGGTAAGATCTTCATCGTTGTTCACCACACATACGCCGGTTCCTGCTGGTCACGATGCTTTTGATGAGGACTTAATTCGCACTTATTTACGGCACATTCCCGAACGATTGAAAACTGATTGGAATACATTCTTAAATTTAGGTAGAGGAGCAGAAAATCAATCGGGCGAGAAATTCTCCATGAGCGTACTTGCTACTAAAACATCGCAAGAAATGAACGGTGTAAGCCGCTTGCATGGTGACGTTTCAAAAGAAATGTTCCAATATATGTGGAAAGGATATGCTGCCAGTGAATTACATATTGACTATGTAACAAATGGAGTGCATTACCCTACCTGGACTGCCACCCAATGGCAAAAATTATATGAAAAGGAATTTGGGGCAGAATTTTTAAAAGATCAGTCAAATCAGGCTTATTGGGAAAAAATATTTGATGTAAGTGATGATAAAATTTGGGAAATCAGAAATCATTATAGAAAACGCCTAATTGACTACGTAAAACAACGATATGAGGAGAGTTTTGTGCGGCGTCATGAAAATCCAAAACTTATTGTTGATATTCTTAATTCTATTAATGAAAAAACGCTAACAATTGGATTTGCACGCCGGTTTGCTACCTATAAAAGGGCTAATTTGATATTTAGTGATATTGACCGTTTAGCTCGAATTTTAAACAATCCGGAACGTCCGGTTCAATTCCTTTTTGCAGGAAAAGCTCATCCAAATGATAAAGCAGGGCAAGATATAATCAAACACATAATTGAGATATCCAGACGTCCTGAATTTATTGGAAAAATTCTTTTCCTGGAAAATTATGACATGGGATTGGCCAAAAGGCTGGTTCGGGGAGTTGATGTGTGGCTAAATAACCCAACAAGGCCGCTTGAAGCTAGCGGTACTAGCGGTCAAAAAGCCGAAATGAATGGAGTTCTGAATTTTAGTGTACTCGACGGTTGGTGGGTTGAGGGTTATAAAGAAAAAGCTGGTTGGGCGCTACCTGAGAAACGTACTTATACCAATCAGGAATTCCAAAATGAATTGGATGCCGCAACCATTTACAGTTTGCTGGAAAATGAGATTGTTCCTTTATATTACGACCGCAATAAAAAAGATGTTCCGGTAGAATGGGTGCAATATATTAAACGATCAATAGCTTATATAGCACCACATTTTACTACTAAGCGAATGATTGATGATTACATTAATAAATTCTATAAAAAATTGCACACTCGTTCTGCAAGGCTAAAAAAGGACGGTTTTAAACAAGCCATAGAACTTACCCGTTGGAAAGCTAATGTAAAAGAACATTGGGAAAAAGTAGAAGTTGTTTCAGTTGATTTTCCAAATACCATGAAGGCTACATTCAAAATGGGTGAGAACTATCATGGAGAGGTCGTTTTGGATCTTAAAGGTCTATCAGAAAAAGATTTAGGCGTTGAACTGGTATTTTCCTTATTAAATGGACAAAAGATTATTGATAATAAAGAGTTGAAATTGGTAAAGAAGGTAGACACCCTTGCTTTTTATCACATAAACTTTGAATTAAAAAAACCGGGAACTTATGATTATGGCATTCGCCTTTTTCCAAAAAACAGTTCCCTGCCTCATCGACAAGATTTTGCTTATCTGCGATGGATTTAATGTATTGGTGAAATCATATTCGGTAATTATAAAATCGGACTGCAATCAATTTGCAGTCCGATTTTTTTTTGAATGCAGTTCTAAAATTATATTTTTTTGTCAGTTGTTTTTAGTAAAATCTGCTCTCAAATAGGAATTTAATCCAATACTTGGGTTTCTAAATTATTACATTTGCGCAAAATTTAATCGAATTGTTTTAATATTAAAATATCTGTAATGAAAAGAACAGCATTTACGTCATTTCACGAAGCCCTTGGAGCACGCATGGCTCCATTTGCAGGCTACAATATGCCCATTGAATATTCAGGAATTAAAGACGAACACAATACCGTGCGCGAAAAGTTAGGCGTTTTTGATGTTTCGCACATGGGCGAATTTTGGGTAAAAGGTCCAAAAGCATTCAATCTAATTCAGAAAATTACTTCAAACAACGTAGCAGAGCTTTTTGATGGTAAGGTTCAATATAGCTGCTTCCCGAATGGCAAAGGTGGAATTGTTGACGATTTGTTGGTGTATCGGTTCAATACGGAAACATACTTGTTGGTTGTTAACGCCGGAAATATGGAAAAAGATTGGGACTGGTGTGTTAAACATGCCCAAGAGATGGGAATGGTTATTGGAAAAGAACTCTACAATGCTTCTAACGAAATTTGTCAGTTGGCTATTCAGGGTCCTTTGGCATTAAAGGCCATGCAAAAATTAACCAAAGCCAACGTGGTAGATATGGAATATTATACCTTTCAAAAATGTGATTTTGCAGGTATCAAAGATGTGATATTTTCAACTACCGGATACACCGGCTCAGGAGGTTGCGAAGTTTATGTGAATAA
>JAIFNJ010000243.1 GCA_020047835.1 Bacteroidota bacterium | reverse complement strand
TGATGCTCCCTAAGGCAAAATCATTGATGCTTTTAGTTCCCTTCGAACCTTTGATAACAAAGTAGAGTATGGCAATCCCATATATCGCAAGTAGAATTGCTGCCCCTATTATTTGTGCTTTTGTTGCCATAATATTTTTTTAATATTCACTGTTCAAATAATAACACAAACTTTAACTATCCAAAATTAAATGGTTATACCGCCATCTACACTAAGAACTGAACCGTTTACATAAGCAGCATCGTCGCTGGCTAAAAACAAATAAGCTGCGGCTATTTCTTCTGGCAAACCTAACCTCTTTAAAGGTACCTTTTCTTCCATAGCTTTAAGAACATCCTCAGGCATTTTTTTTACCATGTCGGTAGCAATAAATCCGGGTGCCACTGCATTTACCGTAATCCCTTTGCGGCCAAGCTCTTTAGCCAGTGTTTTAGTCATTCCAATCAAGCCTGCTTTGGTGGCTACATAATTGGTTTGCCCAAAATTGCCATACAATGCCACTACCGAAGAGGTATTGATAATTCTTCCATAATTTTTCTCAACCATTTTATCGCTTACACATTTGCAGCAATAAAAAACACCGGTAAGGTTTACATCAATAACCTGTTGCCATTGTTCTGGGGTCATTTTTTTTAAAGATGCATCACGGGTGATTCCTGCATTGTTAATCAGGATGTCTATTTTTTCATATTTTTTGGCCACATCATTGGTGGCAGCTTCCACTTCGCTATAATTGGCAGTATTCACCCGCATAAAGTCTGCTTTTCCACCCAATTCTACTATTTCTTTTACTAAGGCTTGGCCTTTTTCAACATTTAAATCCCATATTACCGATGTAGCACCCGCTGCAGCAAATTTAAGGGAGGTGGCTTTACCAATACCATCGGCACCACCAGTGATTACGGCTATTTTATTGTCTAATTTACGATTCATTTTATTTGAATTTTATGGTTCTATACTTTTCTAAATTTCCGGTTTTCCGGAATGAAATACTAAATTTAAATGGAGTTATTAAAATTTTAAAGCTCCTAAACATTCTCTACAATGAGTGAAGTTCCCTGGCCGCCGCCAATACATAAGGTGGCTAATCCGGTGGCAACCTGTCTTCGTTTCATTTCATAAATCAAAGTGGTTAAAATCCGGGCTCCGGAGGCTCCAATGGGATGTCCCAATGCAATGGCACCTCCATTTACATTCACAATTTCAGGATTTAACTTTAAGTCGCGCAGCACTGCAATGGATTGCGATGCAAATGCTTCATTGGCTTCAACCAGATTTATGTCGGAAATATTCATGTTAGCCAATTTCAGTGCTTTCTGCGAAGCCGGTACCGGTCCGTAACCCATAATGGATGGATCAAGCGCCACGGTTGCATGAGAAATAATTTTAACCAATGGCTTCAATCCCAATGACAGAGCCTTTTCCTTTGACATTACTAATAACATCGATGCCCCGTCATTTAGCCCGGATGCGTTGCCAGCTGTTACTGTTCCATCTTTTTTAAATGCAGGTTTCAGTTTTTCCAATTGTGCCAAACTCAAACCATGTTTCGGAAACTCGTCAGTATCAAAAATAACTGGTTCTCCTTTTCGCTGTGGAATAGAAATTGGAACTATTTCATCGGCAAATTTCCCTGCTTTTTGCGCTGCTTCGCATTTTAGTTGGCTATTCAGTGCAAAGGCATCTTGCTCCTGACGGCTTATTTTCCATTGTTCGGCAATGTTTTCAGCGGTCATGCCCATGTGATATTCATTGAAGGCATCGGTAAGACCATCTAAAATCATGCTATCAAAAAGCTGGTTATGCCCCATACGGTAACCACTGCGGGCTTGGTGAAGCAAATAAGGTGCATTGGTCATACTTTCAGTTCCACCTGCCAAAACAATATCAGAATCTCCGGTAAGTATCATCTGAGCGGCTAACGATACAGACCTTAAACCGGAACCACACAAAATATTGATAGTCATAGCCGGGCTTGTAACCGGAACACCCGCATGAACTGCAATTTGACGGGCAATGTTCTGACCTTGTCCTGCTGAAAGTATATTTCCAATAATGGATTCATCAATTTCCTTGGGATCTATTCCGGCACGACGAATAGCTTCCTTTGCTGCAATTACTCCTAATTCAACAGAAGACAATCCGGAAAGGCTTCCGCCATAATTGCCAATAGCTGTGCGGACGGCTGATACAATAACTACTTCTTTCTTCATGTTTAATTGTTTTTTATCAAAATTAGTGTGTGCGATACGTAATTAACTACAAGTTTGAATTTAAAAGGACTTGACTTTGCTGATTTATTATATGATTTGTATTATTATATACTTGTTAATATGATAGTTAAATTAATTTAAAAGTACATTGACCTTGAAGAAATATTTGGTTCTTATGTGGTATTGTTGGAACAAAAATTGCTTTTGGAATCTTTACTCAGTTCTGATGGAATAAATATTCATCTGAAATTACTTTATTGCGGAATCTTTAAAATGATTATTATTAAAAAACTCAATGTAAAGAATAACTAATCCCTTAATTTTGCGTTATTAAATGCTGGGAATTAAGTTAATGAAAATGAGACTAACTATCACTTTTAAATAGGAAATCGAATGATGCGAATTAAACTGATAATAATTCTTTTAGCTTTTTCCCTTTTCAGCTATGGTCAATTATACATCAACGAATTCATGGCATCGAATGCATCAACCATTCAGGATCCGGATTATACCGATGATGCCGACTGGCTTGAACTTTACAATGCCAGCAATTTAGCGGTGAACCTGAATGGGTATTTTTTAACCGACGATAAAGCCATTCCTAATAAATGGAGAATTGGGAACATTACCATTGCTCCCAAAGGTTTTGCTATTTTTTGGGCCGATGGAAAAGATAGCAGCAACCACACCAGTTTTAACTTAAATGCACTAAATGAATTTATTGGATTGTATGATACCAATTCAAAAGTAATCGATTCTATCAGCTATTCCAATCAATTCCCCGATGTGTCGGAGGGGAGAAACATCAATAACCCTGCGGAATGGGGATATTTCATAACAGCCACTCCCAATGCGGCTAATAGTACCGAATTTTTTACCGGGTTTGCATTAAACGAACCGCAATTCAATTTTCGGGGTGGTATTTATAGTTCCAATTTATCCATACTGCTTTCTACCGATATGGGTGGCGTAATCCGTTATACCCTCGATGGTTCCGATCCAACACCTAGTTCACCTGTTTATAACAACCCAATTTCACTAACTGAAACAACGGTAGTTCGGGCAAGGATTTTTAAAACCGGAATGATACCTGGGCCCATCATTACCAATTCCTATTTTATTAATGAATCAATAATTCCAAATACATTACCGGTTGTTTCTTTGTCAACAAATCCCGCCAATTTTTGGGATCCGCAATTAATGGTTCCGACCGGGCTGCCTTTAACGAAATGGCCGGAGTTAAAATTAATGGGTTGTATTCATGGAAGTTACCCCAAAAAATGTTGGGGGTGTACTTTCGTAAGCAATACGGAACAAGCACCTTGGATTATACCCTTTTTTACGATACACCGCGTTCGGGTTTTAAAACTTTTGCTCTGCGTGCATCGGGTAACGATTGGAGCAACACCCTCATGCGCGATATTTTAGGACAGCATGCTACCCAATTAAATATGAAACTCGATATTTCAGCTTTCCGTTGGTGCACTGTTTATGTGAACGGACAATACATGGGAATTCATAATTTCAGGGAAAAAATTGAAACCGACTACATTGAAAAACATTATGGGCTAGCCGCTGGAACATTTGATATGGTTGAAAACGAAGATTATGCAGAATGTGGAGATTTAAATGCATACAATGATTTTAAACCACTTATCATGAAAGATTTGTCGGTACAGGCAAATTTTGATGCGGTAGCTGAGGAAATGGATTTGGAGAACTTTACCGATATGGTTATTGCTGAAATGGCTTCGGGTAATTATTCCATCGACCACAATGTGATGGCGTGGAAACCAAAAGATTCGGGAAAATGGAGGTGGATTTTGATGGATTTGGATCGCGGTTATACTAACTCAGGAAGTCAGTTAATCAGTTTTTATTTGGGTCAAACTTCGTTCCCCTTCGGAAGACTTATGGCAAACGATGAGTACAAAAAATACTTTGGCCAGCGTCTTGCCGACCACCTGTTTACCAGTTTTCATCCAAAAACGATGAAAAAACTTATTAATACCCATAGAACAGCTATTGAACAAGAAATACCCAGACATGTGGAACGCTGGCTAGGAACTACCTCCAGCTATGGCGATGCCATGCCATCGGTTGATTATTGGTATAACGAGGTGAACCACTTGGAATCTTATGTACAGGAAAGACCTCGGGTGCTGCTTAACGATTTAAGCTACTACGGTTTTAATGGAACCGCAAACTTATCAGTGGCAGTTTATCCTGAAAATGCCGGAACGCTTTTTTTGAATGGATTAAAGATACCACTAGCTAATTGTACCGGTCCTTATTTGATGGATGTAGCTGCTGAAATTACCGCCAACGAAAAAGCTGGTTTTACTTTTATGGGTTGGAAAAGTCCAGTTAAAAAAGAATTGGTTCCAAAAAAATCCGTTTGGAAATATCTTGACGATGGTAGCGATCAAGGAACTTCATGGATAAATCCCGCTTTTGATGACAATACTTGGAATTCGGGCGAAGGGGAACTGGGCTATGGCGATGGAGATGAAACCACGTTAGTTGGCTATGGCAACAACATCCAAAATAAATACGTAACTACCTATTTCAGAAAAACATTTGTGCTTACCCAAGCCGATTTAACGGCTTTAAATTATACCATCAATCTTTTAAAAGATGATGGTGCTGTGGTTTACTTAAACGGTACTGAGATTATTCGCGATAATATTAATGGCGCAGATATAAATTATAAAACGTTGGCATCTTCAGGTATAAGTGGTGCTGGGGAAAGTGAGTATAGCTCGTATCAAATTGATAAAAACAAGTTTTTAGTTGGTACCAATGTTATCGCCGTTGAAGTACATCAAAGTTCAATAGCAAGTGCTGATATAAGCTTTGACCTTGAATTAGCGTGTTCTATTTTGGAAAATAATGAATATGTTTCAACCAATAAAATATACCCATTTACACTTACCAATGATTTAAACCTGATTGCTGTTTACGAAAATACCGGACAGTGCATGATTCCCAGTGAAATAACTGAAAATACCACCTTGTCAAAAAGTTGTTCCCCCTTTGTGGTACAAGACGATGTGACCATAAAAAGTGGAGTGACGCTGACTATTGAGCCAGGTGTTGAAATTTGGATGTCGCCCAATAGTAATTTTTATATCCATGGAGCGATGCAAGCCACTGGTACTTCAGCGGAGCGCATTGTGTTTAAAATCAATCCAACATATGATTCAGAAGGTTGGGGAGCTTTAAATTTTTGGAATTCCAGTGCCACATCAAACCTTTCGTTCGTAACCATTGACGATGCCACTTGTGGACCAATACCACAAAGAGTTGGAGCCGTTGCATCGTTTTATGGGGATGTAAACCTCGATAACCTGATTATTGACAAAACACACCAAAACCCGATATCAGCAAGGTATTCCGATGTGAGCTTAACCAACAGCTACATCCATTCAAGTTACACCGGCGATTTGATAAACATTAAATATGGTAATGCTTTTATCGAGAATTGCACGTTTGTGGGCAATCCGGAGTTCGATTCCGATGGGATTGATTATGATGGCATTACCGATGGCATTATCCGAAACACCAAACTCTACAATATAGTTGGTAATAATGCCGATGCTATTGATATTGGCGAAGAGGCAACTAATATTTTAATTGATAGTGTACTCATTTATAACGTTTTTGATAAAGGTATTTCAGTGGGCCAGCGATCATCAGTAGTTTTAACAAACAGCACCTTGGTGAATTGCAACATGGGTGCTGGAGTAAAAGATTCAAGCTGGATATCGATTGACCACTGTATTTTTTATGGTAACGGTTCAGCGTTGAGTTGTTATGAAAAAAATCTGGGACATGCAGGTGGAAATGCCTTAATTAGCAATAGCATATTATCGAATGCATCGCTGGCTACTTTCCAATCGGATTCCAAATCGACCATTCAATTCAGCTATTGCCTATCAGATAATGATATGTTGCCAACCGTTGCTACCAATAAGTTTGGAAATCCATTATTTACCGATCCAACTCATTTTAATTTTAATCTACTTGCTCAATCACCGTGTATTGATGCCGGATATGAAAATGGTAAATCCATTGATTTGGGGGCTAAATTATCCAACATTGATCAAGAACCCAATGTGTTGATATGCCAGTTTTACATCAACCCATTAAGCACAACCGATGCAGAATATATTGCTATTTATAATCCAACTACAAATGCAGTTGATGTTTCCAATTATACTATTAACAAGGGTGTTACCTGCACCATTCCACAAGGAATAATTATCGGCCCAAATGACACCTTATTTTTAACTGACCAGGCTTGGTTGTGGAGCAATTCAAGAAATGTGGTACAATGGACCGAAGGTAAATTATCGAATAATGGAGAATCCATTCAATTGCTCAATCAGTATGGAATTGTGGTTGATTATTTAAAATATTCTGTTGACTTAGGCTGGCCGGTAGATGGGTTTGACTATGACTATGCCTTTACACTAAATAGTCCTTTGGTTGACAATCATTTTGCTGAAAACTGGAGCGCTGTTCCTGTGGCAAGCATTCTTTCAGTACCTCAAAACAAAATAAGTAGCCAAAT
>JAIFNJ010000086.1 GCA_020047835.1 Bacteroidota bacterium | reverse complement strand
GCTTAGTAAAATGTATTGTTCCTATTGTTTTGAAAAAGGAGAATTCCTCTATACCGGTGATAATGTGTATGAATTTCAAGAATTTTGCAAAGAAAAGATGATTGAAGGGGGGCATTCTAAATTTACCTCATGGTTATTCACCCGGGGAATGAAAAGATTGCAACGATGGAAAGTCTCTTAGGCTTCCAAACCAGTTGATTGAGTTTGTTATTGAACAATGTAACCGCCACCCAACAATTTATCTCCCAAATAAAAAGCCGCTGTTTGTCCGGGGGCAATGCTCCATTCGGGTTCATTAAAAGTTACCAATAATCGGTTTTCATCAATAATGGTAACTTTACTTAGTGCCGATTGTTTGCGGTAACGTATTCGAGTGATTACCTCTTGTTCAAAGTCATCGGGATACAACAAGTGATACTTTTCCACCACCATTTGATTTTTGTATAAATCGGTTCGTTTTCCAAGAACCACAAGGTTTTGTTGGGAGTAAATTTTTGCAACATACCAGGGTTCAATGGGCGACAAACCCAATCCCCGCCGTTGACCAACGGTATAAAACGGATACCCTTTATGTGTTCCAACTTTGATTCCGTTTATATCAACAAAATCACCGGGTAAAGCTATTTGCCCTTCTTTTTGCATTAAGTCAATCAAAAGTGGGTGGTAATTACCTTGGGGAATAAAACAAACTCCGGTACTTTCCTTTTTTTCGTCCAAAACATTGAAGCCATTATCGATGGCTATTTTGCGGACTTCTTTTTTAGAGAGCTTTCCCAGGGGAAAGAGCGCTTTTTTAAGAATGTCTTGTGTGAGGCCCAATAAAAAAAAAGATTGTTCCTTATCAGGGTCTATTCCTTTGGAAATATATATGCGGTTGTTTTCATCTATTTTATTTACATAGTGGCCGGTAGCAATGAAGTTGCATTCTTTTTCAATAGCCAACCGGTTCAGTAACTCCCATTTCAGCACCACATTGCATTTAGCGCAAGGATTGGGGGTTTTTCCACGCATGTATTCATCCCTGAAATAGGTAATTATTTTTTGGTAAAAGTCGTAACGGGCATCCACCAAAAGGTGCTCAATCCCAAGTTTTAATGCCAGTTCTTTGGCTTCTGTTACATATGCGGCTTCCTTTGTTGAATCCAAATCATCGGCGGGAGACCAAAGCCGGAGTGTTGCCCCAATTACTTCATAGCCCTGTTCTAAAAGTAACATGGCTGAAACCGTGCTATCAATTCCGCCGCTCATGCCCAATAAAACTCTCTTAGTAGCCACCATTTTATCACTTAGTTGAATTGTTGCAAAGATAATACGAACCGAATCTTTTCAATACAAGGGGTTCCAATTTGTGGTGGCTAATGGTTTATTTGGCGTATCAAAAATAATTAACATAAAACACTTGACTAATAAGCTCATTTTTATTAAATTACACCCTAGTTTTAATAAACCCTCAAAAAAAGGAGGTTGCTATGGGAAATGTACTTTTCGAATACTTTGAGAACAGACATCAGGAAGCATCCAACCGATTGAACCCGGTAAAAAAATTTGGCCCTGTAATTACTATTTCAAGGCAAGCGGGTTGTGAAGCAAAAATGATTGGTAAGCTAGTTGCCAATGAATTAAACAAACATCAAAGTGGAACCCTTTGGCGTTGCATTGATAAAGAAATCCTTGAAAAATCAGCAAAGGAATTAAATCTTCAAACATCTAAAATAGAACACTTCTACAAAGCAGAAGAGAAAAATAATTTTATTGAAATGTTTTCAGCATTCAGCAAAACACATGTTAACGATGTAAAGATCAGAAATACCATTAAAGAAGTAATGATTTCATTATGCCGACAGGGGAATATTGTTTTAATTGGACGCGCTGGTGCAGCCATTTTGCAAGATCAGCCAAATGTTTTGAATATTCGATTAACAGCTCCTTTTTTTTGGAGGATTGAAACCATAATGAAAAATCAGAATACCAACATTGAAAAGGCTGAAGAATGGGCCATTGATACTGATGAAAACAGGCATAAATTATTCTACACTTTTTTAGGCAAGCAACCAGGAAATTTGGATTATCTTTTTGATGCCACACTGAACCGTAAAAATTTTTCAGTAAATGAAACGGCTCAAATTATTTTGCAGTTAGCCAAATTGAAAGGGTTGACCAGTTAATTATGAGCATTGACCAATTATTTGTAAAGGGGTTTAGCAAACATTCCTATCTTAGGAAGTATAATGCTTCCCTTGCCAGGTATTTTTTACTTCCATAGCTTTTTCAACAATCGCAACTATTTCGAAGTTCTTAAGTTGATTCCATTTTGGTGCAATAAGCTTTTCAACAGGTGACACACTAACAAAACGTTCAATTACTATCTCTGGGTTCAGGTACTCTAAAAATTCAATAACCAATTGAATGTATTCATCGGCATCAAAAAGGTGGACATAATTTGGATCCGATTTGTAAAGGACTGCTAGTGGGGTATTTTTTATAACTTGTAACTGATGCAATTTAAGGCTGTGAATGGGTAATTCAGATATGCGTTTGGCATGGTTTAGTATCATATCTCGGGTTTCTCCGGGCAATCCTAAAATCAAGTGTGCTCCGACCTTAATTTTTCTCTGGTGGCACCAAGTAATGGCCTGCATCGAATCTTCCCAGGTATGGCAGCGGTTAATGGCTTGTAAGGTTTTATCCAAGGTACTCTCCAATCCCAGCTCAATAGATACGGGTTTATTGGCTGAAATTTCTTGTATCATATCCAGAATCTCAGGATTAACACAATCGGGGCGGGTACCAATAATCAAACCCATTACTTTTGGGTTATTCAAGGCTTCAAGGTACATTGCCCGCAGTTCATCAATGGGGGCATACGTATTGGTGTACGATTGAAAATAAGCCATAAAAAGCATGTCAGGATACTTTTGTTCAAAAAAAGAAATCCCTTTTTCAACCTGAATTTTAACGCTTTTGTTAGGTTCACAATAACCGGGTTTAAAGGTATTGTTGTCACAATAAATGCATCCACCGGTACCTTTGGTTCCATCGCGGTTTGGACAGCTAAAGCCCACATTCACTGATATTTTTTGAATGCGCCCGCCAAACTGTTTTTTTATGTAAGTCGGATAATCATTGTATCGCCTTGTGTGTCCCCATAAAAAAGGTTCGGCCATGGTTAGTTGTTTTGAACCATTTTTTTCAATAAAGCAGCAAATTCGTTCACATCATCTTCCGTAGTATCAAACGAACACATCCAACGGACTTCATCTTTCTGCTCGTCCCAAACATAAAAAAAGTACTCATTTTGTAATTTGGGAATCAAATGACCGGGAATTTTGGCAAAAACGCCATTAGCCTGAACTGGCTGAATTACTTTCACACCGGGAATGTCTTTAACTTTTTGATAAAGAAGTTGAGCCATTTTGTTTGCATGAGAGGCATTTTTTAACCATAATTCATTGGCAAAAAAGGCATTAAATTGAGCTCCTATGTATCTCATTTTCGAAGCCAGTTGCATTCCCTGTTTTCTGAAATATTTGAAGTTATGATCCAAACCGGGGTTCATAAAAACCACTGCTTCGCCATACATCATGCCATTTTTTGTTCCACCAAACGACAGCACATCAACACCGGCATCTTTGGTAAAAGTTTTTACAGGAATGTTTAATGCCGCCACCGCATTCGAAATCCGCGCTCCATCCATGTGTAAGTGCAAACCCATACTGTGGGCTAATTCCGAAAGTTCCTTTATTTCATCTACCGTATAAAGTGTTCCCAATTCAGTAGGCTGAGTAATAGAAATAACTCCAGGCTGGCTGTGGTGTTCAAATCCAAATCCATGCAAGTATTTTTTTATTAAACCAGGTGTAAGTTTGCCATCAGGGGTGGAAACCGAAAGCAGTTTCATTCCTGTAAACTTTTCGGGAGCACCACATTCATCCACTTGGATGTGTGCCGTTTCGGCGCAAATTACGGAATGATATGATTGCCCTAGATTATTGATTCCCAATACATTGGCTCCGGTACCATTAAATACAAAATATACTTCCACAGAACCTCCAAAGAGTTCTTTTATGGTTGTGGTAGCTTGCTTGGTATAGATGTCGTCACCATAACCGATTGCATGTCCAATGTTGGCATCAATCATTGATTTTAAAATATCAGGATGAACTCCTGCATTGTTATCACTGGCAAATCCTCGGGCTCTAAGCATTTTTAAATATGATTAAGTTATTGAATAAGACTGTTTCGAATTTCAAAAATTCAACTAATGGAAATGCAAATTTAGTGGAATTACTGGGTTATCAAAAGTAACTTTAATTAGGTTTATTCATCTCTAAGCAACCCCTTGCATGCTTCATCCATCTGAATTGCAGTTACATCAAATAAATAGACATAAACACAAGCAGCTTTCTAAAGAAATCTTTTTAGGGCTGTTATTATTTCTATATTTGTAGTAGTGAAGTGATTTGTTTTTAATTGGCTGTAAAACAAGCAGAAGGGAGCTTACAATGAAAAAGTTATTTTTAATGATGTTAATGAGTGCGATTGTTTTTACTAATCAAGCACAAAACGCCAAAAAGAGTTATAAGAATGCGAAAAAGTTTTTTGAATCACAACAGTATCAGGAAGCTATAACGGAGTTGAATCAAGCAATTGCAGTGGATGCATCCTTTATTGATGCCTATGTATTGAGGGCTCAACTATTAGAAAAGCAAGAAAATTTGGATGCTGCGGCCTCCGATTATGAGAAAGCATCAACGCTGGATCCGAAAACAGTGGATTACTTGTTTCAGGCAGGAAGGCTAAACTACCAGATAAGGAATTATACCAAGGCTATTCAGTTTTTGACTTCTGCAACTACTCTTGACAGCAAAAACTTTCAGGCGTTGCAATATAAAGCCTTTACCCACATTAAACTCAATGAATATAAACAAGCTATTTTAGCACTCGATAATGCCCTGCAAATAGAGCAAACTAATATGTGCTTTTATGCCCGGGGTGTTGCTAACGATAGTTTAAAAAACTATTCGCAAGCAATTATCGATTACAATAAGGCCCTTGCATTGAATCCAAATTTTCAAAAAGCATATTATGCATTAGCAAAAGCATACCTTAGCAACAATCAACTAGATAATGCTTTGGAACTTGCCAGCCGGGCTGTACAAAAGTTTCCCGAGGTAGCTGAAGCTTATGAAGTGCGATATTTAGTTTATTATAAAAGAGGTGAATTACTAAATGCCATTAACGATTTATCAAAATTGGAGACCCTAACAGAAAATAAGGCTTCAGTGTTATTTACAAGAGGTGCCTATTATTTCGAATACGAACATTTTCAAAATGCAAAATCTGATTTTTCGCAAGTGCTTGCTTTGGAACCAAGTAATTATTTAGCTATATACTGGCGGGGAAGATCCAATGAAGAACTCATGGAAAATGCACCTGCCTTAACCGATTATAAAAACTTTTTGATTCTGGCCCAAAATGGTGAGGGCAATTTCAAAGAAGTTGCCGAAGCAAAAAAACGATTGTTTGAACTTAATAGAGAAACCATTGCTCCGGTTGTTGTAATTGATACCCCAATGGTTATTGGACAGAAAAAATTGGCAGTATTTAATAATGCAGATCGTATTATCATTCAAGGAATAATTAAAGATCAAAACAGTATTGAATCACTTTTCATAAATGGAGTAAAAGTTGAGTTAGGCAAAAACGGTGAGTTTAGCTATAGTTTAAACATTACCGACCTATTAGTGGTAAACTTTTCAGCCACTGATGTTTATGGAAACTTATCAACAGTTGATTACGACTTACAAAAAACGGAAATAGACTTACCAATTATTCGTATCACAACTCCTTTTGCCAGCGATAATGGCGAGATTTATCTAAGCACCAATGAATCAAATATTTTTATAGAAGGTGACGTTGAGGATGCCAGTTTAATTAAGGATATTTTTATTGACGGTGTAAGGGCAAGTTTTGATGATACCAAGGTAAATCCTAAGTTTAACGCCACTATTTCCATTTTTAATAAAAATATAATTTCGGTAAAGGCGGTTGATGAGTTTAATAACATTCAAGAAAAGAGTTTTACATTGAACCGTGAAGGAGCCCAAATTTCACAAGAAAACCCGATGGGAAAAACATGGGTTATTTTTATCGAAAACTCTACCTACGAAACGTTTGCTAGTCTTGAAGGTCCTACAAAAGATGTTTCTTCAATGAAATCGGTTTTGGCGAATTATCAGGTGCACAACTTCATCCACAAAAAGGACATGACGAAAAAGGAAATGGAACGATTTTTTTCTATTGAGTTGCGCGACCAGGTTAAGAAAAACAATGTAAACTCACTGTTGGTATGGTATGCCGGTCACGGTAAGTTTATTAATGAAACAGGGTACTGGATTCCGGTTGATGCCACCCGCGACGATGAATTTACATACTTCAATATTAATTCGCTAAAAGCTGGAATGCAGTCGTATTCCAGTATTATAACCCATACTTTGGTGGTTACCGATGCTTGCGAATCAGGACCATCGTTTTACCAGGCTATGCGTGCAAGTAATGACATTCGTTCCTGCGATGATGTGAATGCAACTAAATTTAAATCATCACAAGTTTTCTCTTCAGCTGGTTATGAATTGGCTTCCGATAATTCTCAATTTACAAAAACCTTTGCTAAATCGTTGCAATTCAACGAGGATGCTTGTATTCCTATCGAATCAATAGTAACAAAGGTAACCGAAGCCGTTGCTGGTAATGAGAATCAAAAGCCGCAATTTGGTAAGATTGCAGGGTTTGAGGACGAAAATGGTACTTTTTTCTTTATTAAAAAGTAAAACAGCTAATTCTTCAAAATATTGTAACTTTAAGCCTTCTGTTTATTTCGGAAGGCTTTTGTTTTTATTCATAGTTAATGAGCATGCGTAAATTAGGTCATATCCTTGTTCTATTTTTCCTCTTAGTACTTTGCCAGAGCGGTTTGGCACAGCGCTATTATTTCGATAATTATGGTGTAAAAGAAGGGTTGGCGCAATCAAAAGTTTACGATGTAATTCAGGATAAAGATGGATTTATATGGATAGGAACGGCAAGCGGAGTTTCACGGTTTGACGGAAAACAGTTTAAAAACTTTTCGGCTGATGATGGCTTAAAAGAAAATGGAATTCAAACCATTCTTCAGGATTCAAAGGGAAAAATTTGGTTTGGGCATACAGGTGGCGGCATAACAGTTTATGACGGCACCAAATTTTACAATGCTATGCCCGATTCGATAATTATCACCAGCGACATCACCTGTTTTTATGAGGATTCAAAACATCGGATGTGGATTGGCACCCAAGGTTCTGGAGCTTTTTTGATTCAAGACATTGACCGTGTTTTCGATCATTCAACTGCTTTTTCACATTTTACCGGGAAAACAAGGCTAAGTGACCGAATATTCTACATAACTCAAACTAAAGATGATTCTATTTATCTGGTAATTGATAACATGATAAAATATTACGATGAAACCGAAAATACCTTTAAAATATATAAGCATCAAGGTTTATCGTATTATTTTCAAATTACCTGTATGTTCGAGGACCGGAATAGGAACCTTTGGTACGGAACGTATAACGGGGGATTGTACCGACAGGATCATGAATCAGGTAATGTAACCGTTTTTGATAACCGCGATGGAATTGCCAACAACTTTATTAGCTGCATCAGCCAAGATATAAATGGGGCCATTTGGGTTGGAACTTGGGGAGGTGGTATAACGCGCATTAACCCCGATTTTTTAACTTTCAATCAGGAAAATGGTTTGGCGGGGAATAAAATCAGAAAAATTATTTCCGACCGTGAAGGTAATATCTTAATTGGAACCAATGAGAATGGGCTTTCCATATTTAAGGGGGAACAATTTGTATCATTTATGCCTGAACATGGGCTGCTAAGCGAACAAATTTCGGCTATTAGCGAAGACAACAAAAACAATATTTGGATTGGAACCAATTTGGGCCTTTGTAAATACAACATTTCGAGTAAAACCATAAAGCCTTGGAATGAGCTGGAGAAGAGCCTCAGCAAAGAAATTATATCAATTAAAAAGACCTCAGATGGCAAAATTTGGGCTGCTAGTAAGGAAGACGGAGTTTACTCATTTGAACCAGGCGTTGATAAAATAAAATACGATCCGGGCTTCAACAGCATGGTTTTGCGTTACGGCAAGATTATTACCAGCATGGAAATAGATCTTGAAAACCATATTTGGGTGGGAACCATTGATGGGTTGTTTTATTTTGAACCTGAAAAAAAAGCATACCAACGAATCATGGGAAATGAAATTACCAAACTTTTTTTGGATAGAAATCAAACAATGTGGGTAGGTGTGAAGGGAAAAGGAGTGATGACCATAAAAAACACCACTTTTGAAACCATTGACACATTAGGAAATATTACTCCCCTTTGTTTTACTCAAGACAGTTCCAACAATATCTGGATAGGTACCGAAGGTCAAGGGGTTGTAGTGTTTTCCGAAAAAAAAGTGATTACCCGTTATAAAACTGAAAACGGGTTATTAGCCGACCTAATTACAAGCCTAATTACAGATGAAAAAGGAAACATTTGGATTGGTTCCAATAAGGGATTGAACCGGTTTAATTGCGAAAATGGTTCCTTTTACTCATATACTCAACGTAGTGGTTTTACAGGGATTGAAGTGAAAAACAATGCCCTTTTTATTGATCAAACAGCCAATCTTTGGTGTGGAACGGTGAATGGTTTGTTTAGGTTTACACCCGAAAAAGAACGCTTCAACCAATTGGAACCCTTAACTCACATCACGAATATGAAAGTGAACCTGAAAGACAGGGAAATGATTCAGGGGTTGAAGCTAAAATACGAAGAAAAAAGCATCTATTTTGAATTTCATAGCATTTGCCTTACCGATGCAGAAAAAGTTAAGTATAAGGTTATGCTGGAAGGAGCCGATGATGATTGGCTTCCAGAGAGCACCTTAACTTATAAAACCTATTCTCCATTGCCTCCCGGGCATTATATTTTTAAAGTAATGGCTTGCAACAATCAGGGTATTTGGAATAAAGAACCCATTACTTTTTCGTTTACCGTAAAACCACCATTTTACTTAACCTGGTGGTTTATAGTAATAGTTTTGATACTAATTACAGCTGGAATAATTTTCTACATCAACATAAGGGAACAAAACTTAAAAGCGGAAAAAATATTATTGGAAAAAAAGGTTAAACAGCGCACTGCCGAAGTAGTTAGGAAAAATGAAGAATTGGCCAAAAAAAACAAAGACATAATGGACAGTATTAATTATGCCAAAAGAATTCAACAAGCCATTTTACCTGCTGACAAGACCATAAAGCAGTATGTGCCTGATTCTTTTGTCCTTTTTAAACCCAAAGATGTAGTAAGTGGTGATTTTTATTGGTTTGGGGTATTCGGTGACCACATTATGTTTTCAGTTATTGATTGTACCGGACATGGAGTTCCTGGAGCGCTTATGAGCATTATGGGGCATGATAGTTTGCAGCGAGCCGTAAGCGAGTTTAAGTTAAGGGAACCTCACCAAATTTTGAATAAATTGAATGAGTTGGTACTTGAATCGTTGCAAAGTGCCGAAAACCCTGATGTAAAAGATGGAATGGATGTGGCATTTTGTGTTTACCATCAAAAAACGCAAATCATGGAATTTGCCGGAGCAAACAACCCAGTTTATATCATTCGGCATTCCAATAAACCATTGATTGAAAGGAACAATAAACTAATTGAGCCTTCCGTTACCGGATGGGGTTTCAATCTTTTTGAAACTAAATCGGATAAACAACCCATTGGAGCATACATAAACCGAGTACCATTTACAAAGTATCAATTTCAGTTAATGGAAGGCGATGCCGTGTATGTTTTTTCCGATGGATATGCTGACCAATTTGGAGGTCAAGCTGGACGGAAATTTATGTACAAGACGTTGAAAGAAACGTTGCTTCAGAATCAGGAATTGGCCATGGAACAGCAAAAAAACTTTTATAACCAGATAATCAATGCTTGGAAAGGTGACTTTGAGCAGATTGATGACATATGCTTGATGGGCATGAAGTTTTAGTCAATAGTTTTAGTAAATCAAAAAACAATGAAAAATTTCCTTTTTGTATTAGGCACAATTTTATTGATAATGGTTTTCGGATGCACAAATTCAGGCAATAAAGTTTCCCAGTTAAAGGATGAAGAAAGTGGGTCACAGGACTTAATAAAGACCATGCTCACTGGTGAAATAAATCATTCCAGTGACAAGGAAGTGATCTTGATTTCAGAACAATTGAGTGATACCGCAACGGTTACCGCAATGGGTAATTTTAGTTTCACACTGCATTTATCAGCGGGCCAGTATATTAATCTTCGTAATGGCAATAAATCAGTTCGTCTTTTTCTTAACCCTGGCGATAACCTTTATGTTGAATACGACCTAAACGATGTTTTTAATTCCACTCAATTTAAAGGAACAGGTGCTGCTACCAATACCTATTTGAAAGAAAAAAGTCAGCGGATGCTTCAACAGAGCATCTATGATTCGCATCTTTATGAGCTTCCTGAAAAGGAATTCCGATATTTAGCCGATTCTATTTATGTAGTTGGGAAGATATTTTTAGAAGCATATCGCGAGGCTCATCCTGAATTATCAGACCTTTTCATAGAGCAGGAGCAGGCCGCTTTGCTTTATGATTGGGCCAATAAACTCATGGAATATCCGCTACTAACTTCACATTCCGTTTCCAAGGATAAAAACACCTATCTCAGCTTTTTGAATAAACTCGATGTTAACAATTCATCATTGTTGAAGGTATACGAGTATAAGCAATTTTTGAATTCTTACATAGCCTGGAATGCTGAGGAGCAACTAAAAGCTATTCCCAATAAAAACCTGGAAAGCCATGAAGTAAGTTTAATCAGGATGCAGCAAACAAATAAATTGATTTCCAACAAAATAGTAAAAAATTATTTATTGGCATCCATTGTAAAAGAGCAAGTGAAATATTTTGGATACAAAAACACCGAATTGCTTTTCGAAGTCTTTGAATTAAACTGCACTAATGATAAGTTAAAAAATGAATTATTAGTACCATTTCAGCATTACAAAAAACTAGCATTAAGCGATAAAGCCCCCGCCGTTAATTTTATTGACCATACAGGACAAACTTTTACCTTCGATTATTTCATGGGGAGCTATGTTTACATCGATGTTTGGGCAACCTGGTGTTTGCCTTGTAAAAGGGAATCGCCCCATTTTGAAGAGCTTAGCCGTAAATTTGCGAATAAAAACATCCAGTTTATTAGCCTTTCGGTTGATGAGGATGAAAAGGAATGGAAAGAGTACCTTACAATTTTTGGATATGCTCACAATCAGTTCCGGGTAATCAAGCCTGAGGACTTTCTAAAAGACTATTTAATCAAAACTATTCCTCGTTTCATAATCATTAATCCTCAAGGGAAAATAGAAGACACCGATGCATTCCGTCCTTCAGAACCCGATATGAAATGGTTTGCTAATTTGCCGGATAAAAGGGCCATTTAAAAAACAACGAATTTCTATTGCATAATCAATCTTGACTTTTTGTATTTTTATGTTAATTTTAAGAAGCAAAGAATCAACGAATTTTCTCCATTATGAAAGCTTTTTATCTAAAAATTATTCTTCCTACCATTTTATCAATTCTACTTTTTATTCTTACCATATTTTTAATTGTAATTCCCCGTTTTCAGCAAAACATCATGAATGGTAAGCGCGAAATGATTAAAGAGCTGACCAATTCGGCATGGAGTATTTTGGTAAAATATGAGAAAGATGAAAAGGAAGGATTAATAACTCGCGAAGAAGCCCAAAATACTGCCATTTCAAGAGTGCAATATTTACGATATGGTGAGGAAAACAAGGATTATTTTTGGATTACCGACATGACTCCAAAAATGGTCATACACCCTTACAGAAATGATTTAAAGGGTAAAGACTTATCAGACTTCAAAGATCCTCATGGGAAAAGACTATTTGTGGAATTTGTGGAGACCGTAAAAAAAACAGAGCACGGATATGTTGATTATATGTGGCAATGGAAGGATGACTCCTTGCAAATAGTGCCAAAACTGTCATACGTTAAGGTTTTTAAACCTTGGAATTGGGTAATAGGCACAGGCATTTATATTGAGGATGTAAAAAAAGAGATAAAAGCTCTTACCAATAAACTGATATGGATTACAGTGGGCATTTCTGCAATAATTGCATGCTTGCTTTTCTATATTATAAAACAAAGCCTAAATCTTGAGCGCAAAAGAATTGATGCTGAAAACAATTTACATGAATCGAAAGAAAAATACCGAACTCTTGTTGAAGCGGCAACCGAGGGCTTATTAATGCTTATTGACGGTAAAATAAGCTTTTCAAATGCTGTGATAAGTAGAATAACAGGCTACCAAAGCAATGACCTTATTAATCTTTCATTAATCGAAATTCTAAGTAAAAATAACAATGATGATATTATGGATACATTTTCAAAGAATATCATAAAAGAGGGGCAATTCGAATTAAATTTAACTAAAAAAGGAGGAGGATTTGTTGAGGTATTAATTACGTCTTCTACTACGGTTTTCTATGGTAAGTCAGTCAATATTCTAATTGTTAAAGACATATCCATCGATAAAAACACAAACTTTTCGGGTTTAGATTATCAAAAGTTGATAAGCACATTAAATATCGGCTTTTTCAAGGCACGGATAGACACAAAAGGCAAGTTTCTTTTCGCCAATGAAACGGCAATTCGGATATTGGGGTTCGAAAGCTTTAAAGAATTGGCTGATTCACATATTCTTGGTTTGCTTTCTACAACCGAAGATAAAAAAGCATTAGTCAAAGAACTTCTTGACAATGGCTTTTTAAAAAGTAAAATACTGAAAATTTATAGAAAAGGAGGAGATTATTCGATTGTTTCAGTATCGATGGCAGGAAAAGGAAAAAACAGAAACCAATAACCTTATTGCAGAATTAAAATCAACCCTGTTTTTAATTGAACAACCGCTTAAAGAGTATATTATTCCATTTCATGCTGTTGATGCCGATTCGCCAATAAGCAGCTCCATTGAGGTTATGTTGAAGCGGAAATCAAGCCATTTGTTACTGACAAAAAATAAAACGGATTACATTGGAATTATAACCGACAGCGACATTCAAAAACGAGTACTGTCATTAAAATTAAGTTTAGAAAATCCGTCGTATTTAATTATGAGTTCTCCCATTTTTTATATTGGAGAGGCTACATCTGTTGGTGATGCATTAATTCTATGTGAGCAACAGGGTTTAAACCATTTGGTTGTAAGAGGTGAAGATGATAAAATTAAAGGTTTGTTTAGCACCAAGGAACTATATAAAAACTTAACAAATTCACTTTTATTTTTCATCCACAAAGTTAATAAGGCAGAAACTAATATTGAACTGAAGGCTTGTTACAAGTCACTTCAATTACTCATTAAATCGCTAATAAATAGCGATATATCGGCAAATTACATTACCAATCTCACCTCATCGTTTTCCGACGTGGTAATAAAAAGAGCTATTGAATTGGCTATTAAAGAGATTGGAGAGCCACCCGTTAATTTTTCATTTATATGTCTTGGAAGTGAAGGACGTAAAGAAGAGAGTTTGTTTACCGATCAAGACAACGCGATAATATACGAGGAGGTAACCTTTGAAAGAGAAGCCTTAGTGAGTGAATACTTCCATAAGCTCGGTGAAATGGTCTGCAACTCATTAAACCAGGTGGGCTATACGTTTTGTAAAGGAAATATTATGGCAAAAAACCCACAGTGGAACAAACCTATCAGCACGTGGAAAAAATATTTCACCAGCTGGATAACCGCACCTGAACCTCAAAATCTTTTGGATGCCACAGTTTTCTTTGATTTTAGAAATGTTTATGGTAATCCTGAGCTAGCAACCGATTTGAGAAAAACAATTAATGATATGATTCCAAACCAAGCGGTCTTTTTATATCAATTGGCCAATAACACTTTTAACGCAAAAATTCAGCAAATATCATCGGTAAATAACCTTGCCAATAAGGAGGGAGAAATTATTGATTTAAAAAGCAGCATTAATCATATTATAATGTTCGCCCGCACTTATTCCCTTCAAAACGTCATTTCAGCTACAAATACATTGGCAAGACTCAATGCACTAGAAGCAAAACACATTATTGCTAAAAACACGATTGATGAAATAATTTATAGTTACAACTTTTTAATGAAGCTTCGTTTCAGAAATCAAATGTCTTTAATAGAAAAGAATTTGCCGGTTTCAAATTCCCTAAATACCAAAAGCCTTAACTTGATTGAAATTTCCACTCTAAAAAATGTGCTGTCAAAAATTCCGGATTATCATAACAAAATAAAA
>JAIFNJ010000075.1 GCA_020047835.1 Bacteroidota bacterium | reverse complement strand
AATTCACATTTACTAAATGAATTTTCTAACTCCTTAAAACTGGTCAATCTTACAAATTCCATATTTTAAAGAGTTACACCAAAATTCCTACTATTAGCACATCATCAATTTGCTCAAAACCATCTTGCCAAGCGGTAAATGTGGAATCCAAGATGTTTTTTTGCTCCTCCATAGGTTTTTTGGAGTTTTCAATTAATAATTGTTTAAATGCTTTATATCGAAACCTCTTTTTTTCGGTTCCCCCAAATTGATCGGCAAAGCCATCAGAGAACAAATAAATGCAATCTCCTTTAATAATCTTCAGTTCAACCAATTGGAACCGCTCCATCTTTTCATATAGAGCGATTGGCATTTTATCGCCTTTAATTTCATACAATATTTGATCACCAAATTCAAGCGCATCGGCTCCTTCGATGGATTCCTCATTTTTTGAGCGGACTAGGTATAAAGGAGCATTTGCACCGGAAAATTGAAGCTCCATCGCCTTTAAATCAAAGGAACAAAGGGCCACATCCATGCCGTCTCGCTGCTCCCCAATAACACCTTCTTGTTGCAAGGCATGAATTATTTCTTTGCGTAACCGCTTTAAAATTACCCCCGGATGTGTAATGTACTCTTTGTTTACTATTTCGTTTAGATAGGATACTCCTAACATGCTCATAAATGCCCCTGGCACACCATGACCAGTGCAGTCAGCTGCTGCTAGAATTATTCTACCCTCTATTTCAGTAACCCAATAAAAATCGCCACTTACAATATTTTTGGGCTTATACATTACAAAATGGTCCGGAAATAACTGACTTAAACGCTCTTCTTTTGGTAAAATAGCTCGTTGAATATATTTAGCATAGTGAATACTATCGGTAATTTCTTTGTTTTTCTGAATAATATCCTCCTTTTGCTGAATGTTGGTTTCAAGTGTAACGTTTAACTCCTCATTCGTTTGGTTAAGCTCCTCATTGGTTTCTTCAATTTGTTTAATTTGTGCCGCAATAATTGTATTTGCTTTTTTTATTCTAGCATAACCAATAACTATTAGAACAACAACTCCTATTACACCTAATAATCCTCCCAAAAGTGAATTTTGCTTAATAAGTTGCTGTTTAATTTCAACCGCTTGCTTTTCCAACTTAATTCGTTGCAGTTCAATTTCCTGCTGTTTTCGCTGCAATTCAAACCTATTTTCAACCATACTAATTTGTTTCTGGCTTTCAATAGAAAACAAACTATCGTGGGTTAATTTAAACAAAACTGAGTATTGATACGCTTCCTGAAATCTATTTTGTTTGGCATAGGCTTTTGATAATACTTCAGATGCTAACCGGATATTCTCTTTCGAGTTAATTTCTCGCGCCAAATCAATTCCTTTTTTACAAAATTCAACAGATTTGTTAGAACTATCCATTTCGTAAAAAGCCAAACCAATTTTAATATAATCGGCAGCAGCTTTGCTTTTTTCGCCCAAATCTTCATGCAATATTGATGCTTTTTGGTATTGCTCAATTGCACCGTTATAATTTCGGTTTTCCAAAAATGCGTTGCCCAAATTATAGATTGATTTTGCTACTTCACTTCTATCTCCTATTTCGGTGCTAAGCTCAATTGCCCTCTGTAGATTGGTTATGCCTTGTTTGGATTTATTTTGTTTAATATTTAACTCACCCATATTATTTAAAATGTTGGCAACAATTCTCTTATTACCAAGCTTTTCAGCAATAGCTAACGATTCGTTATAGTAAGATTGAGCCTTATCAAAATTATTTTGCTTAAAATGAATGGTTCCTATATTAATTAATGAAATTGCAATTCCGTTTTTATCATCAATCTGTTTGTCAATGCTTAAAGATTTTTCATAATAATTAATTGCAAGGGCATAATCCCCCTTATGGTTAGATACTTCACCTAAGTTGTTATAGCACATTGAAATACCCACACTATCGTTCAATTCACTTTTTATTACTAAAGCTTCTAAATAACAATCACTGGCACTGGAATAATTACTTTGTTCATCGTAAGAAGCTCCCAAATTAATCAATCGTGCTGCTATAGCTTTCTTATCACCGATATTTCGGCAAACTTCCAATGATTTTTTTTGGTATTCAATTGATTTGGAATGGTCACCCTGATAATTATACATCACTCCAATATCATTCAAACAAACGGCTATTCCATTCTTATTATCTTGCAATTCATCAATCTCCAAAGCCTTTTCATAGTTTTTAATAGCCTCAGAATAATTACCCTGATATGCATTTGTTAGTCCAATCTTTTTAAAACAATCTGAAATTCCTGATTGGCTGTTTATATCTCCGTATACATTGATAGCCTTTTCAAAAAAATTGATAGCCAAAACATAATCGGCTCTATAAAAAGCCTGTATTCCTAATATTTTTCGTGAGTCTGCAATTCCGCGGGTAAAACCAATCTTTTCAGAAAGAAGTAGTGCTTCTTCCACATAAGTTTCGGCTTTCGGTGATTTGGCAATACGATAGGCCTCGCTTAGATCATTCAATAAATCCACCTTAACCGTATCATTGAAGGTATTTTCCAAACTGATTAACAAACTATCAATCAATTTATTTTCCTGAGCCACTAACAAAAATGGCATCAAAAAAAATACGGTAAAAAATACAAAGGCTATCCTTATTTTCAAAATTTCTTATATTTAAAATCTATCAGATAAAATTGGCAGTTTTTCAATAAAATCGATTATTTTTTAAAAATAATACTATTATAGTGAGATAAGAACTTTTTAACAAAACTTTTTTATTGTATTATTGAGAATACTCGAATTAGCTTGCGTCAGGTATTAGTTTATAGAATGATTAAGGGTATAATAACAAGTTGCTGAAATACTCAATTATTAATTATCTTTGCCTACGGAGAGGTGCCAGAGCGGTCGAATGGGACGGTCTCGAAAACCGTTGTACTGGTAACGGTACCGCGGGTTCGAATCCCGCCCTCTCCGCTAAAATGAAAGGCTTGCCAGTTTTTGGTAAGCCTTTCTTGATACTAATTAGTTACACAATAATGCAGAGTAATTCCACAATACTTAACGAGAAAAAATACCAGCTAAAACAGAATATTTTATTTATAAAGCTTCAATAAGCTCTTCTTTCAACTGGTTGACCAATGTTTTAACCGAAACAATTTCCGTACAACGATACGCATTAGCGCCTGCAAACACAAATGAATTTAGCAAATTTCCTTTCGAAGCATCTCCCAACACTTTACCAATACAATACGGAGCTGTACGCGGATTACAGGTACGTAAACAGTGATAAGAACATCTAAACGGTATAGTTTCCCCCTTCATTACCCGTTGGGTGAAATCATTTTGGATAACCCTTCCAGGCAACCCTACCGGGCTGTTGATGATGGCAATATCTTCTTTTTTTGAGGAAATGTATGCCTGTTTAAAATCGTCATGAACATCACATTCGGTAGTACACACAAAACGGGTGGCCATTTGAACTCCTGATGCGCCTAGCTTCAAAAATTTAGCGATATCATTACCGTCAAATATTCCACCGGCAGCAATAACAGGAATTTTCTCTTCCAAGGTATTGGCAAAATCCACTACTTCTTTAATCAACACTTCCAACGTTGGAGCAGTTCCATTAATAACATCATCGTGATTAAAACCTAAATGGCCTCCAGCCATAGGTCCTTCAACAATCACGGCATCAGGAATTTTATTATAGTTTTGTTTCCATTTACGGTAAATAATATTCAAGGCCCTTGCTGACGAAACAATGGGTATTAATTTAATATCGGTACCTATTGTGAATTTTGGTAAATCTAAAGGAAGACCCGAACCACTAATGATAACATCCACTTTTTCTTCAACGGAAGCTTTTACCAATGATTCAAAATTAGACAATACCACCATTACATTCACACCAATGACACCCTTTGAAAGCGATCGCGCTTTTCTAATTTCTGAGCGTAAGGCATCCATATTTACCTTTTCAAACGTTGCCGAAGTTGAATTTTCATAATCCCCTAATCCCACACTGGCAATTATTCCCACACAACCTTCATTGGCAACGGCCGATGCCAGTCCTGAACCCGACACTCTAACGCCCATACCACCTTGGATAATGGGAGGGTTAATTTCAAGGTTTCCGATCTTTAATGCAGGTATTTTTTTTGTTGACATCGCTTTTCCTTTTAATGATTATTTAATGATTGTAATTGCTAATTACAAAAGATACGCTAAAGCTGCCAAACTAAAGGTGTCTGTAAATACCTTGTAAAAGTATGCTAAATCATTAACTTTTCAAAACATTCAAAGTTGGTTGACTCTTACTTTGAAGCATATTTAATGCTAAATAAACCAAACATTGAATCAATCAACAGACTCATTAATAATAATTTAATTCTTTATCTTCATCAATAAAAATAAATAATATCAGTTTTATGTTGATGCAGAATTTGTAGCCAAATAAAATATTATCTGAATTAATAAGGTCCCATATTTCTGATTTGGTAATTCATAAAAATTTGTTGCTTTGCAATTAAAAACTCAAACATATAAAACCGGACTATTGAATACCATTGCCAACAATATTTACAAGCTATATTTAATAAAAGTAGCTAAATGGTTTATGCTGGTAATGCCCATTGTGGTGTTATTTTACAACGAAAATGGGTTGGCCCAGTTCGATATTTTTATCCTTCAGGGAATTTATTCCATTGTTGTTGCTGCACTTGAAATTCCAACGGGGTATTTAGCCGATGTAATGGGTCGGAAAAAATCCCTAATTGCAGGAAGTGTGCTTGGTTTTTCAGGTTACTTAGTTTACAGTTTTTCCTATGGCTTTGATGGATTTTTAATCGCTGAAATTATACTTGGAATGGGTGCCAGTCTCATCAGTGGTGCTGATTCAGCATTACTTTACGATTCATTATTGGCTCAAGAAAAAGAAAAAGATTATCTAAAATTTGAAGGCAGAGCTACCTCGATTGGTAATTTTGCTGAGGCATTTGCCGGGATTGCTGGTGGATTATTAGCAACCTACAGTTTGCGGATGCCTTACTATTTTCAGGCGTTAGTAGCATTCATAGCCATTCCGGTATCCTTATCACTTTTGGAGCCAAAAATCCACAAAACCTTGAAAGACTTTAAATTAAACCATATAATTAAAATTATTAAGTATGCATTAGTTGAAAATAAAGAACTGCGATTCAATATTATTTTTTCTTCAATAATTGGCGCATCTACCTTAACAATGGCTTGGTTTGTACAACCCTATTTTAAATTGGTTCATGTTCCACTGGTTTGGTATGGAATACTATGGACATTGCTCAATCTATCGGTTGGAATAACTTCGCTTTATGCCTATAAAGTGGAAAAACAGTTGGGGCAAAAGAAAACCATTTTCCTCATTACGATTTTAATTTCAGGAGGATATCTTTTGATTGGAAGTTTTGAAAGCAAGTGGGCCATTGGGTTTATATTCCTATTCTATTTAGTTAGGGGAGTTGCAACCCCAGTTTTAAAGGATTATATAAACAAAATGACGGATTCTGATGTCAGAGCCACCGTGCTTTCTGTCCGCAACTTTTTAATTAGAATACTATTTGCCATAATTGGGCCCATGCTAGGATACCTTTCCGACGTTTATAGTTTGAGAATGGCACTTACTTTGGCTGGAATTCTGTTTTTAGTTTTTGGCCTTGTCAGTATGATTTTCTTTTTGAGGGTTCTAAAAACGAAATAAATTGACAAACAATCAAGCAAGCCTATTAATGGATGTTTCTATTTCAATTTTTCCCGATTTAGAAATATATCATAGATGGGAGCTCTGCTTTTGGAGTTTAATTCTTTGGAATAATGCTCCTTTACATAGTCGCGGTTCAGTAAAAACAATTGGCTGTTGAAAGGAGGCATAAAAAGTGCGTTGGATTCGTTAAATTGCATAGGATTGTGCTGTTTAAAGTTCAAATGGCAAACCGATAATTCATAACCATCGCCCACAGCATTTTGATATAATAATGGAAAACCCTGGGTACGACAAATTATAGGACGAAACTCGTAGATAGAACAAGCCGCATTTATTAAAAAATTGCACGATTTACGGTATTTATTAAACCTACGTTCTTTGGGAAGTTGGATTTTTTCGTTTTCAATAAAAAAGCTTATAGCATCCAATTCCAAAGGAAAAACACCGATGCTCTCACAACAGGAATCACATCCTTTGCGGCATTTCATTTCACCTTTGTGCTGCAATTCCAATCGCTGCCCAACTAGATCTATCCGATTCCTCAGCTCCAAATACTTTTCAAAAAAGTCCTCTTTTTTCATAAAAAAACCACGGCTTTTCCGTGGTTAAAAGTAGCCAATTTTAATTAGTCAAATCATCACAGCAAAATAGAATAGTTAAAAACTATTTCACAAAATGCCTAAATTCACGCATGAACTGAGACCGTTCCCATGATGCCGGATTATTAAGTGACTTATAATTTAATTTTCCCTGGAATTCGGAAATGGATTGGTAGTTTTTATCTTTCATCCAATTAAGAACAAAATCGTTGAGTGCACTTACTGAATTAAGACCATTTTTATAAATAACAGTAGCTACCTGAACGGCTGAAGCCCCAGCCAATAATAGTTTAACTACACTTTCGCCATCGTGCACCCCGGTTGAAGCGGCAAAATCTACTTTCAAATTACCTGAGGAAAGAGCTATCCAACGTAATGGCAACGCAATATCCGATGGGCTGCTTAACACAAACGAACCGGAAACTTCCTGAGCATTGATATCAATGTCGGGCGAATAATATCGGTTAAAAAGCACAATTCCTTTAACCTTGGTTTTTGAATATTTTAAGAGCATTTGCCCCAATGCCGTATAGTAATGACTCAATTTTATTGTTACTGGAATTTTCACCAAGCTTACTACCTTTTCAACTATTTCCAAATACATTTCCTCAATTTCACCAGCAGGCATTTCAGTGGTACTTGGCAAGTTAAAAAGGTTCAATTCCAAGGCATCAGCTCCAGCCTTTTCAATCTCCTGTGCTAAATAGGTCCATTTTTGGTTCGATATGCAATTTATGCTTGCAATGATAGGAATTTTAACCACCTTTTTACTTTCACTTATCAAACGTAGGTAAGCCCGTATTAAATCTTCGTGGGGTTCCTCATCCAGGTAATCCATTGTTTCAGGGAATACATAAGGCTTTCCGGTCATTTGATGTTTTACCTGATCCATTTCCATTAGAATTTCTTCTTCAAAAATTGATTTTAATACTACAGCACCTACCCCAGCTTTTTCTAATTCAATGATATGATTTAAAGAGTCGGTTAACCCGGAACTCGATGCAATAATTGGACTTGATAGGGTTAACCCTGCATATTTTGTAGCTAAATTTGCCATAATTTTGTTCTTTTAATTTACTTATTAACAGTATTATGTTGTGTTTGTTCGAAATCAAAATTATTAAAATAGTGTTGTATTTCATTAATAATGCTTTCAATTTCATGATACTTAACAACATTAAAATATTTTTGCCCTGAAATCATTGCAGAAAGCTGCTTCCCTTTAGCGGTGTTGAATAAACAAAGAACTGGCTTTTTTAAAAACATGGAATAAGCCAATTCATACCCCACCCCCAGCGATGGTTGGGTTACTTCAGCCACCACAACATGGCATTGCTGTAACCACTCTAAATCCCGATCATGGATTTGTTGGTCAGTCATCTTTTTTTCCTTTGATAGAAGTGCTTCGCTTGCTATATGTTCAGTAAGTACCGTTCCATATTTTTGCAAATTTGAAATTAAAGCCAAATAATCATCGGCTGATTCCCGCCCACCTCTAATAGATCCGGCAAAATAAATTTTAATTGACATGGCAATTTTAGGTTTGATTGAATGTTATAAGTGGTAAAATAAAATTTTATTATAAATTTACACAAATAAAAATTAATCGCCGAATGATAAGTAGCTACCTTAAAGATTTACTAGAGAATAACAATCGAATCATAATTCCTGACTTTGGAGCATTTATGATTCAGGATTCTCCGGAAGGAAAACAAATTTCTTTCAACGATTTTCTGAAATTTAACGATGGTTTGCTTGTAAATCAGATAATTAAAACAGAAAAAATAAGTAAGAACCAAGCTTCCGATATAATAAAGGAGTTTATTAAGGAAGTGGAAAAGAGTTTTGCTAAAAATAGCCCCTTTGAGGTAAAAGGGATTGGCTTCTTAATAAAAGACAATCAAGGAAATATTAAATTTGAAGGTAAAATAACCTCCACCCAAGAAAAAAAGGTTTTGCCAACGGATGAAAAACCCACGATTGTGTTGGATGAAAAACCCATTTCAGAACCTAAAAAAGCAGAACCTGCAATAATTAAGGAAGTTAAGGAAGAAAAAACTACTGAAATAAAATCAACTGAAAAGCCAAAAGCAGCAGTTGAAAAAACGGAACCACCAATAAAAACAGTTGCTCAACCTGCAAGCTCTTCATATACAGCATCAAAACCAAACTCAACTAAATCAAATTTAACCCCTAAAAAAATGAAAAATAACACAACTAAAATAATTTTAATTTCAATTCTAGCAGTTCTAATTATTGGTGGAATCACAGGTGCATTTTTTATATTTGACTTGGGTGAAAAAATATTTCATAAAAAAACAGCTGCAACTGAAATAGCTATTGTGGATTCCACTGCTAATTCAGATACTTTGGCACTGGTGGAAACTCCAGTTGTTGAAGAACCTATGATTGTTGAAGAACCCACTGTAAAAAATGACCCCAATACAAAAAAGTATTATATTGTTGCCGGCAGTTTTAAAAAAGCTTCAAACGCTGAACGTTACAATAAAAAGCTTACTGCTGATGGATACTCTTCAGAAATAGTGATGCGGAGTAATGGGTTCCATATAGTAACCTACAAAATGGTTTATAACCGGAACGATGCAAAAGAAGAATGGAAGAAATTAAGGGAAATTAATCCGGAAACTTGGATTTACATAAAATAACAACTAAAGGCCTTTTTTAGGCCTTTTTTCTTAACCTCCGGTAGAGTAAATTAAATTCATGCTCAAAGTTTGGAGTAAATATCCCATGACCCATTGATTGTTGAATTTCAGCAAGTTTCCAGAATCTACCGCCATCGAGCTCAATAGTACTCAAATTAAAATTGCCATCGTATTTAGTAGTAAAACTAAAAACCAGCTCCGATTCAATATCGGAGTTCCAAAGATATTTTAGCGTCAAATCAGCCTTAAAATTTTCAATTCCAAGTTCTTCTTTTGCCTCGCGCATCAAGCTAACTTCAATGGTTTCGCCCAATCCAACATGACCACCAACGGCAGTGTCCCACTTACCGGGCTGAATCAACTTATTTAAAGGCCGTTTTTGCAAAAAAAGTTCTCCCTTTGAATTAAATACATGCAAATGGACCACCGGATGTAACAAGTTTTTGTCTTGATGAACCTGGTTTCTGGTAGCTTTTCCGATTAATTTCCCTTGTTCATCAACCAGGGGAAGCCACTCCTCGTTGGAGAGGTTCTTTACTTGCTGCTTTTTATGAATAAATTCATACAATACCCAAACGCCCAATAGAATATATAAAAGCACCCCACTAATAAAAGCCCATGCTTCTTTTGGCAAAAACCAAACGGAATAAAATACTAATAGAGTGTGAAATACTACTATATAAAAAAGCATTTTTAAACTTCGTGTAAATTGAGCTTGCTGCTCTTCAGTAAATTCCACCTCCTTTAAATATCGGGCTGACATGGATAAAATAAAGTTTTTGGGCGTAAATACGGATACGCCTATCAGGATGCAAAAAAGAACACCCAAAATAGCTGGTTTTAACTTAAAAAAAACCTCGTTATCTAGCAGCAGTGAAACACCACCCAATGCCACCAATAAAGCCGTATCAAAAAGAATGAATTTGTCGAATCGGCGTTCTTTAAACCACAATGCCAGTGTTTCAATAAAACCAAAAGTTATGGCTACCATCAAACCCACTTTTGTTCCCCACAACTCATCAGCAACTATAAAAATGAAAATGGGAAGAATACCTGGAAGAAATTTTAAAAGGAGTGTTTTTATATTCACAAAGTATTCATTTACGCGTTGAGCTAAACGTATTTTGAGGCATTATGCCTTCAAGCTAATTTAGCAAATAATAATAATGTACTGTGATAGCAAATTTTTGCTGGCATCTTTTTCAAGGAAGCGGGATTACTAATTCCTGGTCAAGAACCAAAGTATTCTCTTCTTCCATTTTATTGGCACTCTTTATATGCTTAACCAACACCTTGTATTTTGCACTTAATGACTTAAATGTGTCTCCTGCAGCAACTTTATGCATCGCCGTAATGGGAATCTTTAATTTTTGACCCGTTACCAATTTTGTAGCTGTAGTACCATTCAAATCAATTATCGCTTGCTGTGGAACATGATACCGTAATCCCAATCGATATAAATTTTCGCCTGCCTGAATGGTGTGTTCGAGTATTCCGGTTTGTTGTTTTTGGACCGTGGATGTTTCTTGCTTTGCTTTTGGCTTCGATTCCTTTTTTTGGACGGCTTTGGTAACTTCTTCAGATTTTACCGATTCTGTCTGTTCCAATTCATTACCTTCTGAAATGTCATCAGGGTATGACACCTCACTCTCCGAAGCAGTTTCGTTACGTATAGTTTCTGCTGTTTCTTCTGCAGCAGATTCAGATTCATCTCCTTGAACCGTTTCCGGAAGCTCATTATGTGCTACCATATCAGGATAAAACTTATAACCAAAATAACTGAATGCACCCAACAACAATACTATCAGCCCTACGATAATAATCGGTTTTAGATTAACCGATCTTTTTTCTTTAATTATTTCTGCTGCCTGAGTAAACTCAATAACCTGAACGCTAGCATCACCAATTCCATTTAAGCTTTGCACTTTCTCAATCAAATGAAGGCTTTTGTGTTCGGCTGATGTATTTTTATCGTTCAGTAAATTTAAAATTTCACTATCACTTACTACATCGGTTAATCCATCGGTACAAAGTAAAAACAAATCATCCGGTTCAGCAATTAAAGGGTTTTTGCATACCCCAAAGCGAACATCCTTATTTTTTCCCAGCAAAACACTCACTTCAGCCTTTGCTGCTTCATCATTGGTTACCAGATGATCCCGGGTAAGAAGCTGCAATTCGTTATTTTTTACTAAATAAATCCGGCTATCACCAGCATAAGCATAAAAAACTTTACCGCCCCGGTAAATTAGTATGGCTAAGGTACTACCAATACCTTGATATTTTGGATCTTTAGTAGCCAGTTCAAAGAGTGAATAATTTGCATAAGCCACTGCATTTGTAAGAGCTGCAGCCATATCCTTATACGAACGGTTAAAAAAATATTTCTTAATACTTTCGGTAACCAATTTAGAAGATAATGCACCATGCCCATTCACCCCATCATGGCCATCGCAAACGGCAAATACATGGCCATCGAGAATGGTAAAATCAACCATTGCATCGGTATTGAATTCTTTAGCGCTTCCGGTTTGTGTTTTTGAACCGGAACTTAGATATAATTTATTTTCCATTGGTACATTCTTTAATAAACTCTCTTTTTTATAAAAACATCCAAACCAAAACAAGCACTATTACTAATGCTGGTAACATATTTACTACTTTTATTTTTGTAACATCTAAAATATTCAAACCCATTCCAATAAGCATTAAACCTCCAACAGCTGAAAGTTCATTAATATACAATTGTGAAACTCTATCGTTTAGCATTTGAGCTAAGAATGTAAGTGACCCTTGATAGATTATTAAAGGAATAACCGAAAACATAACACCAATTCCTAATCCTGCGGTTAATGCTATGGACGAAATTCCATCCATCAGCGATTTGGCAAGCAATAAATTCGGATGATTCCCCAAGCCTTCCTCAAAAGCCCCTAAAATAGTCATACTACCCATGCAATAGAGCAGAAATGCCGATACCAATCCATCGGTAAATTTGCTGTCTTCGGCCTTAATTTTTTGCTTAATCCAACCTGAAAAACCGTTTATCTGGTTTTCAAAATTCAACAACGTACCAATAATTGAACCCAAAACAATACTAAAAACAAGTATCAGATAATTGTTTGTTTTTAAGGCCATGGCAATTCCCACAAAAAGAGTAAAAAGGCCAATTCCTTGAAAAATAATTTGAATGTATTTTTTTGGTATTCGGGAATGAAAGAGCAAGCCTATTAAGCTACCAACTATTATTGCTCCTGCATTTATAAGGGTTCCCCACATACTAATTGCTTTTTAATACCATCGATTTTACTTGGATTCCTTTAAGCATTCCCAATTGGCCGGATAGCGAACCTAATTGATCGGTGGTACCTTCTAGCACCAATGAAATAATACTTTTACCTTTTTCTTTGAGCTGAATTCCTTGGCGCCCAATAATAATTTGGCTGTGGTCCGAAATTATCTGGTTCAATTTCATTACTTCATCTTTTTTATCCACAATAATTAATATTGACCCTATACGCTCTTCCATAGTGAATATTATGCTAAAAAACCCAATATTTTCAACTGATACAAAGCTAATAATTCCGATGGTTATTTAAAGTTAAAGAACTCCACTTTTTATTTATGATTAAAATTTGATTTATTTGCAATGCCTTCTAATGATTTAAAACTATAACAAAATAAGGTACTGATTGTATTAACAGAAAATCAAACTAAAAATTAGATCTATGCGGTATTTATTACTTATTTTTTCACTATTTGCAACTACAATAAGCCTTCACGCTCAAAAAACGGTTCCATACCAACTTTTTGATGCCAAGGGTAAAAAGACCACTTTTGAGAAAATGTTGAGCCAATCGGCTAAAGCCGACATTGTTTTATTTGGCGAAGAACACGATAACCCTATAGCCCATTGGCTGCAATTAGAGCTGACAAAAGGGTTACTAAACAACAAACCGCTGATTCTGAGTGCTGAAATGTTTGAAGCTGATAATCAGGAAGCATTGAACCAATTTTTGGCAGGAACAATTGATGATAAAGGATTAGACAGTTTGGCTCGCTTGTGGAAAAACTACAAAACCGATTACAAACCTTTGGTGGAACTTGCA
>JAIFNJ010000068.1 GCA_020047835.1 Bacteroidota bacterium | reverse complement strand
TCCGGGAACTGCTTTGCAGGGAATGGTTAAAAAAATTGACCGCGCCATGCCTTGCGAGAGGGCAAAGGTTTAGTTAGACTTAAGATGTGTCCCGATAGCTATCGGGATGAGACAATGAGATTTGGGATTTTTATCTCATTGTCTCATAATCTCATATTTTGATACTTCTAAATCTATAAGGTTGATTTTACAGCCCCACCTTCCAGTGCATAAACCTGTCCGGTAACAAATTCCGAAAGTGGCGATAGCAACCAAGCAGCCAAGGAACCTAAATGGTTGGGATTACCCAATTGTTTAGCTGGGATATTGTTAATCCAGGCTGTTTTAGCTTCTTCATAGCTAATACCGCCCAACTCACTTTTCTTTTTAATTAACCGCTCAATGGCTGGTGTGGCATGTGAGCCCGGAGCAATGATATTGAAGTTTATATTTTTACCGCTGATTTCCTGTGATACGGTTTTTACCATACCTACCACAGCCAAACGTAACGAAGTGCTTAAAACAAGATTTTCGATAGGCTGTTTAACCGATGAACTCTCAATATAAACCATCCGGCCATAATTCTGTTGTTTGAAGATGGGAATGAGCTTTTGGGTTATTTCCACTTTCCAACGGAGCAATTTTTGGTAAGCTTCGTCCCAGTTTTCAAGTTGGGTTTCAGCAAAACCCAATGCCGGTGGACCCCCCGCATTTATAAGTGCCCCACTAATCTTTCGTTCCGAGGCCAATTCCAGCACCCGATTAATGGTGGCTGATTGGGTTATATCTCCTTGCATGGGACTGAATTGTTTTCCATAGCTCACTTTCATGGCCATTAGATTGTCCTCGCTCCGGGCAACTCCAATAATATTGGCACCCTCGTTTAACAATGCCTCAGCGGTGGCTTTTCCAAAACCGCTGGTTACCCCGCATATCAGAAAGGTTTGATTTTTAACTTGTAAATCCATAATAAGAAATATTTAGAGTACTTAGCGTACTTAGAGTATTTAAAGTACCAGTGACCAGTGACCAGTGACCAGAATCTTCCACTTAAAACTTAATGCTCACGGTTTGTTTGGTTTCATCGTGCAAGCTCAATGGCACCGGACTCACTTTTACCAGTTTTTCCAATATCCGCTTGTCCTTATCAGCCAAGGTGCACATGGTAAAATCGAACTCAATTTTAACTTCAGCTACCCGTCGTGGATTTTCGCTCATTATTTTCCAAGTTTTGGCTTTGGCACCATCAATGCTGAATCCGTTGGTTTGGGCTTTAATTCCCATGATAGTTAATATACAGCTAGCCAATGAGGTTGCCAATAAGTCGGTGGGCGAAAAAGTTTCTCCTTTTCCATGGTTATCAACCGGAGCATCGGTAATTAACTTATTTCCCGATTGCACATGGATAGCTTCGGTTCGCAATTGTCCCAAATAGGTAGTTTGAATCGTTTCTTGCATGGTAAATTATTTTTAAAGAAATAATACAATTCGAAATTAGCAATGTTTTGAAATGTGGTTTTTAATTCGGTAACAAAATTAAGGCTGCCATCTTTAGCAGCCTTAATGCGTATGTGAGCTGTTCTTAGATGCGAACTAAGTGTTAGAATGATTTAAGAGTATAGTTACAAAAAACAAAATAACCATTAAAATAAATATCGTAAATGAAGTTAATGCTTTTAGGCTCTTTTTATTCGGGTCTGTTTCTTTAAAAGCATCAATTAACATTAAGATGCCCGTGAGCAACAAACCTACTTGAGATACACTTATTAAAATACTGGCTGCAGGCCAGTGCATCATTTTGAACATAAAACCCAAAAGCACAATTGCCATAGCAACAGCTCCAACTATTCCTGTGGTTTTTTCCAAACCACTAGTCAATTGATTTGTACCTTTTAAAAGATACATAAACAAATAAATTACACCTGCAAAAGCCCCTAATGTAATTAATATGCTTGCACCGGGGTAGTGCTGTACTTTAAAAACTGTCCCAATCAAAAAAATCGTGGCAGCAATCAAACCTAAAACCTGAACTTGTTTTTTCATTGTCTTGAATTTTAAGTTAAACAAATGGCAATCTACTTACTTATCTGATATTCTGTATGCAAGGTACGATTATTTTAAATTCACAAAATAATAATTGATTATGATAGGAAATGTTAAAATAACTACCGTATTGATTCAGAATTAAATATTGACTATATTGCCATACACTAGCTGTTTAAGTTAAATCAAACACCAATGAAAAATATATCCCTAGCTATCGGAATCTTATGGTTTATGTTTCCGGCATGTCAGCATTCTACAAATAAAACTTCTACAAAAGAATTAACTGAAGTTGAATTTTCACAAGTTCCAAACTGGGCCAAAGAGGTTGTTTGGTATCAGATTTTTGTGGAACGATTCCGTAACGGAGATGTAAGCAATGATCCGACAAAAGCCGATATAAAGTATGCTTATCCTGATTCCATTCCAACCCATTGGAAAACAACTCCCTGGACACAGGATTGGTATAGGCCCGACGATTGGTTTGCTGAAACAAGACTTACCCAATTTCAAGATAACCTGCAACTTCGCCGGTATGGAGGCGACTTACAAGGTGTTTTGGATGAACTGGATTACCTATCCAATTTAGGAATTACGGCTATCTTCTTTAATCCCCTGAATGACGCTCCATCAATGCACAAATACGATCCCCGCTACTGGCACCACATCGACCGGAATTTTGGGCCCGACCCGCTGGGTGATGCGAAAATGATGAGTGAAGAAGATCCATCCAATTCCGAAAACTGGCAATTCACCAAAGCCGATCAGCTTTTTTTAAAAGTTATAGATGCGTGTCATCAAAGAGGTATTAAGGTAATTGTCGATTATTCGTGGAACCACACCGGTATGGATTTTTGGGCATTGAATGATATCCGAAAAAATGGTATAAATTCAAAATTTGCCGGTTGGTATGAAGTGGAAGCTTTTGATAATCCAGAAACTCCGCTTGATGAATTCAAATATAAAGGCTGGTATCACATAAAATACTTGCCCGAAATAAAAAAAGCCATAATCGGACAAGATTCGGTATTTCCTTTTGAAGGAAATTTTGCCAGTCAGTCAGCCAAAGAGCATATTTTTAATGTGGCCCGCCGCTGGTTGGACCCAAACAAAGACGGCAATCCCTCGGATGGAATTGATGGTTTCCGATTGGATGTGGCCGCTGAAATTCCGTTGGGTTTTTGGCCTGAATTTCGGACCGAAGTGAGAAAAATTAATCCTGAAGCTTATTTAGTGGGCGAAGTGTGGTGGCAAAAATTTCCCAATGATTTGATGGATCCACGCCCATTTTTAAAAGGAAATAAATTCGATGCCATCATGAATTACCGCTGGTACCGTTCAGCCCATCAGTTCTTTGCACAAGCAGAACCGGCTATCGGCCCAAAAGCATTTGCCGATTCATTACAGCAACTGTTAGCAGGAATCAATACGGAAAATAACCAAGTGATGATGAATTTAACTTCGAGCCACGACTCACCCCGCACCTCCACATCGATTTACAACAAAAACAAGTATAAATTCAACGCCAAGCCTGCTGATGACCTAACTTATAAAATTGACAAACCCGATGCAGAAACCCGCAAACTTCAAAAAATGTTGTTGATTCATCAGTTTACATTTATTGGGGCGCCACATATTTGGTATGGCGATGAGGTGGGCATGTGGGGTGCCGATGACCCAGATACTCGCAAGCCTATGGTTTGGAATGACTTAACCTATGAACCCGAATCAACCCATCCGCTGGGTTTGGCGAGAAATACGGATTCTGTAAAACCGGATACTGCCTTATTCAACTTCATTAAAGAGTTAATCGTATTACGTAAAAACAATCCGGCATTGGTGCATGGATTGCTGGAATTTGTTACCACTGATGATGATCATGGATTATTAGTTTATAAACGAAGTACTGAAAACAGCCAAGTGTGGGTAGCTTTCAACAATTCCAATAACGAACAACTTTTTGAAATTAGCGGTATTCCAGAAGGAATCTATTCCTATTTTTCAAAATCAAAGACGGCAATTCCATTGGTTAATGGAAATTTGAAGCAAAAAATAGAAGCTAAAACGGCTCAGATTTATATAATGAACAAATAATTAAAACAAGTATTACAAATTTTAATACATAACAATAAAGAACATGAAAAAGGAAATTCAAGGAAACGCTTCTTCGGGAGCCATTTATGGTTTGGGCCTAATTGGTGCCGCTGTATTCTTTATTTCACAAGCAACCGGTTTTTGGATGGGTGTATTGGGGTTTTTAAAAGCTCTGGTTTGGCCGGCATTTTTTGTGTATGAAGCTTTTAAAACAATGGCCATGTAACTTTAACAGAAACCGATGGGAAAGTCCCGAAACTCCATGCACAGCATCAGGTTTCGGGGTTTGCAATTCGCCATTCTGCGAAAGATTTTTTCAACGTTTCTAAAAAAGAATCGGGTGGCTGAGCGCCTGAAATTGCATGGTTGCGGTTGAATATAAAAAACGGCATTAGCTAGGGCTTCAACTACTTCGGCATCCGTTAACCCAATGTCCTTGCCAAGGTTCGTTAGCACGTCGGGGTTTCCCAAATCCAAACCTTCAGTAAAGTAGGCAAAAAAGAACCGTTCTTCGGCTTTATCGCCCAACCCTTTTGTTTTGGCCATTTGTATGAGCCGATGAGCTTTGAACGAATTGGCAATTACCGCTTTATCGAAATGGTATTTCAAGCCGGCCTTTTTTGCGGTTTGTACCACTCCTTCGTGCATTTTCACTGACTGTTCGTAGCTCCACCCTTTTCTGTCAGCTAAATATTGATATACACTTACTTTTTTGTCTATTACTTGCGGTATGGTGGGGTCTAGCTGAAAACTTTTCCAGACTAATTCCACGTTACCTCTGTTGGCAAACCGGTTCAAAGCCGCCTCATAATTGCGTTTTCCGATGTAACAAAATGGACACATGATATCACTCCATACTTCCACTTTCATTTTTGAGGTCCCGTTGCCTGTTATTGTATCCATTACCATATTTGAAATTGTTATTTGCCCATTTTCAGAATGCGTTATGTCGATTCAAATGAAAATCAATTATTAAACCCGGAGTGAACCACGGAAGGCCCTGGCTGCATAGTAGGATTCTGCCCCGTTGTGATACACGAAGACCTGACCGTAGCGGAAATCACAAAAGATAGCCCCGCCCTGTTGCCTAATGGATGTTGGTGTTTTTACCCAACTCGATGTTTTGGTATCGAATGTTCCAAGGGTTTGCAATTCCCGGTATTGATTCTCTGATAAAAGCTCAATTCCCATGGCTGCAGCTACATCCAAAACGTTGTTTTGCGGTTTATTTTCTTTCCTTGACTCCAGCGCTGCGCGGTCGTAACAATAACTTCTGCGGCCTTTGGGACTCTCAGCGGAACAATCATAAAATAGGAATTCGCCCGTCCTTTCATCGTAACCCACCACATCGGGTTCACCGCCGGTCTGTTCCATTTCATGGAGCGACCACAGTTTTTCCGATGAAGTTGTGGTTTTAAGCTTGGCTTGCACATCATCCCATTCAAGTCCCTTATGTCGGTTCTTGTTTTTATCGAACCGAACTTTCAATGCATTAAGCAGTTCTGTTCGTTGTTCCGGTAACAACTCCTTATTATTGCTGTGCATATTGTTTATACGTTTAAGTTATCACATTTGAATCGGTGTGTTAAACGTATCATTGGCTCCATTTGTTTTTATTCTTGGAAGTTACTGTTTGTCTGATATACCAAATATTATAAACTCCTAACGATAAGCAGTTGAGAATAATTGGGATATTAAACTTTAATAATCACATTCCCTTTTTTGTGTCCTTGGTCGACATACCTATGGGCCTCAACTATCTGTTCCATTGGGTAACTTTTGTCAATTACGGTTCTAAGCTTTCCGGTCTCACAGAGTTCTTTGAGAAAAATCAGGTCCTCAACTTTTAACTTGCTATTGCCCGACATTGCCAGAACGTTTACATAGACTCCTGACTTTGAAAGGGATTTTTTACGTTTTGAAGGAGCAATTTTACCCACGGCATCAAATATTATATCATACGATTCCTTGCTTTGGGTAAAATCTTCCTGCGTATAATCAATAATTTTGTCTACTCCCAACGACTTCACCATTTCCAAGTTTACCGTACTGCAAACCCCGGTAACTTCGGCTCCTAAATACTTGGCCAGCTGCACGGCATAAGTACCCACACTGCCTGAAGCACCGTAGATTAATACTTTTACACCCTTCTGAATATTCGCTTTTCGAAGATTCATTAAAGCAGTCAGTCCACCGTTGGAAACCGGAGCGGCTTCTTCGTAGGTCATATTGGATGGTTTTATAGCAATTAATCCATCCTCGGGCAAACAACGGTACTCAGCATACGCACCAAAGTCAAATCCAGTTGAAGCAAATACGGCATCGCCAACTTTAAAGCGGGTAACCGCTTTACCAACCGCTTCCAAATCGCCGGCCAGTTCCATTCCCAATATTTTTTTTCGGGGTCCCTTAAAACCAATGATGAATCGCATCAAGGGTTTGAAAAAGAAATCGGCGACCGGCCCTAAACCCGGTGCTAACCTTCGAACCTTGGTATCACCTATGTGAACGGTGGTGGCTTTTACTTTTATTAATACTTCTTTATCTTTCGGAATAGGTTTTTCCATTTCAATAAATTGAAGGACTTCGGGAGGTCCGTATTTGGTACAAATAATGGCTTTCATGGTTCCCATTTTACATTATTAATTGGAAGAAGGGTTCTACTTATTTTTCTTATCCAAAAACTCTATATTCATAGAAGCAAAGTCAACTCTCATTTCAGAGAACTTTGAAACATAGTTTTGGCCAAAATTTCCATATACAAACTTCATATCATACCCCGACAAATCATTAGGATAAATCCGAATGGATTCCAATCTTAATTGGGAATTTCCTGCAGAAATGGTAAGGGAGTCCAATATGTAAGCCTCAGTATTTTCCATACCACCCGCGCCACCTGTTTCCACTTTTTCTTTTTTGCAGCTTGCTTCAACTTCGTTTTTATATTTATTATAAAAGGCTGAACTGAAACAGGTCTCTTGATTTCCCGAATCAAATATAAATGGCAAGGTATCGTTATTTGCAGTTACCTGAATAA
>JAIFNJ010000169.1 GCA_020047835.1 Bacteroidota bacterium | reverse complement strand
ATACATAAAACCTACAGGCAGCTTTTACCTTTTTCCCAAAATCAGCCAATTGCTAAACCAACCCGTTAAGCAGTTTTGCATGGAAACAGCCAGCCAGCCGGATGGGGTGGTAGTCATTCCCGGTGAGGCTTTTAGTGCTCCCAATTACATCCGTATTTCCCTGGCTTCGTTGCAAATTGAGGAAGGAATGGAGCGGTTGATTCATTGTTTGAAGGAAAAATAATGCTTATTGACCCATCACCAGTTGCACCTGATATTCCGAAACATCCATCGGTTTATTGATATCCGGATATGGCGTTGCATCCAAAAAATGGAAATCATATCCACCCACCGTGGTATCGGGAAGGAAATAGGAATCGAGAATGAAAGGATATTCAATAGTACCTTTTTTCAAAGTAAGTTTTACAGCCACATTCCCCTGCCAACAACACACAACTCCAACAGGGCAGCGGCTTTCGCTTAATACCGAGTCAAAGGTTAATGATAGATTGTTTGTTTCATCCACCAAAGTGGTTTGGTAAGTTAGGGTAAGAGTATCAGGTAGCAAAAGTTGTACAACTTTAAGAGATTTATCGGGAATTGTTTCTTTCTCTTTTGCACAGGCAACTACCAATAATAGAGATGCAAACAGATACAAGCAAAAAACCATATTTTTCATTTCAATAGGTTTTAAGATTCTTACAAATTTAATAAATATTTGAGATAGTATTCTCAGAATTACCCAACCAAATTGCTTATTTTTGACTTTCGGCATTAACCAATTTAACCCATTACATCAGCCAATGAATTCTTTTCAAGAAGACAAAGCAGCCCAGTACGTAAACCGTTTTATCAATGCTACCGACCAGCATGTTTTTTTGACAGGAAAAGCCGGAACCGGGAAAACCACCTTGTTGAAGGCCATTGTTGAAAGTACCCATAAAAAAACACTTATTGCTGCGCCCACAGGTATTGCCGCTATTAATGCCGCGGGTTCCACGTTGCATTCCTTGTTTCATTTACCGTTTGGCACTTTTATTCCCGAAAACCGTATCGATCCGAATCAGGAAATAAACACGCAATTGACTACCCCCAATTCGTTAATAAAAAACCTTCACATGAATGCCACCAAAAGGGCGTTGATTGAGGAAGTTGAGTTGCTGATTATTGACGAGGTAAGTATGCTGCGTGCCGATTTGCTCGATGCCATTGATGCCGTGTTGCGGTATGTGCGGCACAACCGGAATGTTCCGTTTGGAGGGGTGCAGATTCTGTTTATCGGCGATTTGTGGCAGTTGCCCCCGGTGGTAAAAGACGACGAATGGGGCTTGCTTAAAAGATATTACCCAACTATTTATTTTTTCAATGCACTGGCGTTGAAGGGCAATCACCCGGTGTATATTGAACTGGAAACCATCTATCGGCAAACCGACCAGCAGTTTATTGACCTGTTAAACCATTTTAGGACAAATGAGGTTACACTCGCCGATTTAGAACTGTTGAACCGGCAACACAGGCCAAACTTCAATCCGATCGATAATCCGGGATACATTTATTTAACCACCCACAATTACAAAGCCGACAGCATCAACAAACAGGCATTGGATAAACTTCCCGGCAAAAGTTTTGCCTTTAAAGCCAAGGTGGAAGGCGATTTCAGCGAATATTCCTATCCGGTGGAATTTACATTGGAACTTAAAAAAGGGGCGCAGGTAATGTTCATCAAGAACGATTATTCGGGCAACAGCGCCTATTTCAATGGTAAGATAGGCCTTGTGGAAGAAATATCCAACGAAAGCATTCAGGTTTCATTTCTCGATAATTCGCCTGCGGCGGAAGTGGAACCTTATACTTGGGAGAATAAAAAGTTCTCGCTCGATAAAGAAACCCGCGAGATTAGCGAAACCGTTGTGGGCAAGTTTATCCATTATCCGCTGAAGTTGGCATGGGCCATAACGGTGCACAAAAGCCAGGGATTAACTTTTGATAAGGCCATGATTGATATTTCGCAGGCATTTGCCCCTGGCCAAATTTATGTGGCACTCTCCCGGTTAACCGCTTTGAAAGGATTGGTATTAACACAACCCGTTAAAATAAATGGGCCTGATGTAGATCCGGCATTGCTTCAATACAGCCAATCGGCCAAAGATGAGATGCAGATGGAGGAATCCTTTGAAAGGGCATCTTCGGAATACCTGAAAAAGCAAGTCATTCAAGCTTATTCCTTTGGCTGGATGGTTCGTGATTTGCAGGAACATATTGACAGTTATGATAAAGATGAGATGCGCTCCAGCAAACAAAAATACCTAAGCTGGGCGATGGCATTGCAAGCCAAGGTAAAGCCGCTGATTGAGGTAGCTGATAAATTTCAGTCACAGATTACACGCCTGGTACAATCGCAGCAACCAGAAGCCCTTGATACACTATTTGAAAGAGTAGGTGCAGCCCGGCAATATTTTCAACCATTGCTCAACGATTTGCTTTCCAACGTACTGGAACATAAACAGCAAGCAAAAAGGGAAAAAGGGACCAAAAAATACCTCACCGAATTGCAATGGGTGGAAGGGATTTTTTACCGTCAGATGCTCACCATTTGTAAAGCCGAAGCGTTGTGCCAATCGGTAATCAACCGCACCGAACTCGACAAAAAAATGATTCAGGCATTGGCTTCCACTATTAAACCAATGAATCAGGAGAAAGAACCTAAGGCTACATCCATAAAGGAAAAGAAGACAAAAGGAGAAAAAGTGGATACCCGTTTGACCACTCTGGAACTTTACCTGAAAAACAAATCGGTGGAGGATACCGCTGCCGCTCGAGGTATGCATCCCCGAACCATTGAAGGACATTTGGCCGAATGCATTGGAAAAGGCATGCTCGATGTAAATGAATTGGTATCGACAAAAAAACTGAACGAAATACTGAAAGTTGCTCAGGAACTGGATACCGTGTTACTCTCACCTATAAAAGAATTAGTTGATGAAAGCATTTCGTATGCCGAAATTAAGTATGTAATGGCTTATGTAGAGTTTGAGTCGAAGGAAGAGTGAAAGTCAGAAGAATGTAGTTGGAAATTAGAAATTGAAAGTTGAAAAACAGGCTGTAAGCCTGAGAGAATAAAGCCAAGGGCAACGCCCTTGGTAATGTGGCACAAGTAATAAGCGGTGCAACTAACAATTTTGCAATAGAATGACAACCCAACATGCACCGCAACTTAAAAAAACTGGATCAAGGTCTAAGAACAAGCTACCAGTTACCAGCCACCAGCCACCAGTTAAAAGTTACCTCCAAAATACAATTCTAACCTCCAACTTCTGACATCGGTCTTCCAACTTCTATTTCTCAAACAAATCAAACACCTTTTGTCCGCCGACATAAGTCTGCTCAATTTTTATTTGGTGCAAATCCGTTGAAGGAGCCGAGAGCAAGTCTTGCGACAACACTACAAAATCGGCCATTTTGCTTTTTTCGATGCTTCCTTTTTCATTTTCCTCAAACTGACCCATGGCAGCCCAAATAGTCATTGCCTTTAGTGCTTGCATCCTCGAAAGCTGCTGTTTGGGAAAATAGCCTCCAATGGGCAAGCCCTGTTGGTCTTGGCGGGTTACAGCGGCATAAAAACCAAATAATGGGTTAATATCCTCAATTGGAAAGTCAGAACCGTTAATCAACCAATCGTTTTGTTTCAACAAATCTTGCCAGGCATAGGCATGTTGCACCCGGTCATTACCTAATCGTTTTTCAGCCCAACCCATATCGGATGTGCAATGGGTGGTTTGAATGCTTGGAATTACACTAAACTGTTTGAACGATTTCAAATCGGTGGGATTTACCACCTGAGCGTGCTCAATCCGCCAACGGTAATCGTTTTCCCCTTTTAATAAGGAGCCGTAAATGGATAACATCAATCGGTTGGCTGAATCACCGATACAATGTGTATTTACCTGATAATTGTATTCGTAAGCCAATTGGCACAATGCCGTTAAGCTATCCGCATTTTGCAATAAAAGGCCGGAATTGGTTGGGTCATCACTATAGGGTTTTAACAAGAGTGCTCCCCGCGATCCAAGAGCGCCATCGGCATACAATTTTAAAGAACGGATGTTGAGATAGGGGGTCTGGTAAAACCCGTTTTTCAGAAAATAATCCAAATTCTCTTTGGTTGGGCTTAGCATAGCATAAATGCGCATCTCAAGCATTTGTTGTTTTTGCAGGCTATCAATTAAAAGGATTTCCGATATTTCGAGCCCGGCATCCCCAACGGATGTCAATCCCACCTTAAAACAGTTTTGTTGCGCCTTCAACAAACCGGCAACCAATTCCTGTTGGGTAGGTTTGGGTACGAATGCCAACACCAAATCAACAGCATTGTCAATCAATATGCCGGTATGTTTCCCATCTTTTAATACTATTTTTCCGCCTTTAATTTGAGTATTTTCATTAATGCCGGCAATTGTCAATGCTGCTTGGTTGGCAATGGCTGCATGGCCGTCAATTCGCCGCAATAAAACCGGAGTATCGGGAAATACTTCGTTCAATAATTGGTTCGTCGGAAACTCTTTCAACTGCCATAAATTTTGGTCCCAGCCCATTCCAGTTATCCATGTACTTGGATTTTCTAACTGATGTTTTTTGGCCCGCTCCACCACTTCGGCAAATGACTTGGATCCCAGTAAATCAACATGAGTTAAGTTTTCACTGTATCCCACGAAATGGCAATGCGGATCGATAAATCCTGGATAAATATATTTTCCTTTTAAATCGAGTACGTTATCGCTGTAATATTGTGCCGTTATGGTAGAATAGGGGCCAACCGCCACAAACCGTCCATTCATAACGGCCAAACCCTGCACCACGGTAAAGTTTTTATCTACGGTGTATATTTTAGCATTCTTAATAATTAAGTCTGCTTTTTGTTTAAAGTTGCAAGAGGTCACGGTAAGACTGATTATAAATATCAAAAGAAGATAAATCCGGTTCATAATTTATTTTAGTTGGCTTCAAATCAAGTCAGCAAAACAGCCGACAAAAAAATATTGTTAATTCCGGTGCAAAGGTATGAACTTTCAACTCATTGTATAGTAGCAAAAAGGCGTAAAATATTTTATTTCACCTGTTGAAATTGAAATTAATGAGAAGGTCCATATAAAAAATCTCACACCATTAGATTCATTTGCAAATTTAGCGTAAATAAGGATTTGAATTCTATCCACACTTATTTTATCTTTGGATGAAAATATTCAGCCATGAACATTGAAGACCTCCGTGCCTATTGCTTATCCAAAAAGGGAAATGAAGAAACCTTTCCGTTTGATGATGTTACTTTGGTACTTAAAGTAATGGGAAAAATGTACGCACTCATTAACCTGGATGGCGAATTATCCATCAATCTGAAATGCGATCCGGAATTGGCTATCGAACTCCGCGAAGCATACCCTGCCGTGCAACCTGGATATCACATGAGTAAAATACATTGGAACACCGTGTATATCGATGGCAGCATATCGCGCCGCCTTATTGAGGAATGGATTGATCACAGTTATGATTTGGTAGTTCAGTCGTTACCCAAAAAACTCAGGGCTGAGTTGGAAGCATTGTAGAAGCTGAAAGGCAGAAGCTAGTCGTCAGAATTTCTTTACTTGTTCCCAATTTATTGCTAATTGTCTAAGACCTTCTTCTAATTTGTCCCATAAATAATCCTATAAGCACAATTGCAATTCCCATCATATTAAAAATTGGAAGAATTTCGCCCAATACCAAATAAGCAAAAAGAGCCGTAAAAACCGGAATGGTATTAGTAAACAAGCTTGCTTTAGTTATTCCTAAATTTTTTATGGAATAGGTAAAACAGACATAGGCTACTGATGAACCAAAAAATGCTAAATAGATAAGGTTAAGGAGAATTCTTGTGTCAATAACAGCAAATGTGAAGTTATGCCAATCAAATAGGAAGAAAAATGGCAAAAAATAGAAAAAGCCAAACAAGTTTTGCCAGCTGATTATGGTAAATGAACTATATTTTCCTGCCAGCTTAACTATGATAACTGAATAACCCAAAGCAGCCATTACTGCTCCGAATAAGATTAAAACTCCCAAAATCGAACCATCGAAATGTAAACGTTGACCCAAAACCACCATCAAAACACCCACAAAAGAAATAATAATGCCAAACACGTTAAAAATTGAAATCTTGTTTCCGTAAAACAAAAAGGCCATAAAAGGAGTAAATATGGGAATGGTAGAAATAATGACCGAAGCTACCGTGGCTGAAACCATACTTACTCCATAACTTTCGGCTAAAAAATATAAAAAAGGCTGAAATAAAGACAATAAAGCCAACCAACCAAAATCAAGTTTTGATGGTATTTGCAACTTTTTTATCAGCATTGAAAACAAAAACAAAAAAATGGATGAAAATAACAATCGGAAAACCATGACTGAAATTGGCTGTAATGCCTCAAATACAACCTTATACCATATATAAGTCATACTCCAAAAAAGCATAGCTAAAATTACTATGCCGTACACCATCATTTTTTTAAGGGTCATTGTGTTTTTCTGTTATATTTTTGTCAAAATTACAAGGATGCAAATTTGCATCATTTTTAACAGAATTACTATAACTACTGAAGAATGATTACTGATTATAAACACCTAATAAGTATCCGTCAATCGTTACACCAAAATCCTGAAATATCAGGCAGTGAAGAGTTTACTGCTGAAGCACTTAAGCGAACCATCATCCGGTATCAGCCCGATGAAATTATCGACAATTTAGGAGGATATGGGGTAGCTTTTGTATTTAAAGGGAAAAGTGAAGGCCCCTGTGTTATGTTCCGTGCAGAAATGGATGCCTTGCCGGTTCACGAAATTAATTTAGTTGATTATGCTTCAAGAGCCGATGGCGTAGGCCATCAATGTGGACACGATGGGCATATGGCTATTATGATAGGTTTAGCTGAATTAATTGGATCGAACCGACCTAAAATAGGGAAAGTAGTGTTATTGTTTCAACCTGCGGAAGAAACCGGCGAAGGGGCCATTGCAGTAATTAACGACCCAAATTTTGCGCGCATTACACCCGATTATTGTTTCACATTGCATAACATTCCGGGATATCCAAAAGGCAGTATTTTACTTAAGAATAATACCTTTACGGCTGCATCGCAAGGTTTAATTGTAAAATTAACAGGCAAAACATCGCATGCGGCAGAACCTGAAAAGGGAATTAGCCCGGCCATTGCATTGTCAAAAATTTTGGATGAAGTAACCAAACTTCCTGAAAAAAAATACTTATTTAACGATTTTGTACTCACTACCATTGTTCATGCTAACTTAGGCGATCGCAGTTTTGGAACTACTCCGGGTCATGCTGAAATTCTGATAACCCTTCGATCGTTTTTGGATGCTGATATGGATATATTGATTGAACAAACCAAAAGTACTATTCAAAGAATATCCGATGAGGAAAAACTGCAATTAGAAATTAGCGCTACCGATATTTATCCGTCGAACCAAAACAATCCAAAGCTAGTGAAAAGTGTAGGTGAACATGCTGAAAAGCTAGGCTATAAATTAATTATTATGGAATTGCCATTTCCATGGGCCGAAGATTTCGCAAGATTCTCGCAAAAATTTACCAGTGTAATTTTTGGGTTGGGAGCTGGCGAAGATCATCCCAAATTGCACAACTCCGATTATAATTTTCCGGATGATATTATACCTTATGGCGTTAATCTTTATTATGCTATTTATAAAGATATGCTTTTAAGATAATTAGCCATCTTCCAAAATTAGCTGGAGATTCTTATTATCAATAGCTGAAAGCATGGCAGTTTCAAGGATTTTGATGGTTTCAAATAGCTCACCGGAAGGCTCAATGGTTTGCTGAATGTTTTTAATGTACTGCAAAATAGTCGATTCATTCTCTTTCCCGAATACTTCAATTATTAAATCGCATTGATCCACCATCCGCAACAAAAGGTAATTCTCGTTGCTTAGTATCCGGTTCTTTTTAATCAGTAACAATAAATATTTGCGCAACCCTTTCTCCGGAATATGATTTATGGTAGGATATCGTTTAAATTTGATAAACCAAAAGCGAGTTTTTTTTACCTCTTTTAGAACTCCTTTAAGAATAAGCATTTCAATTATTTCCTGTTGAATTTCTTGGTTGTAATTCCATAAATCTAAAAGAACGGTTTCCACTTTTGGTGGATTTTTACTTTTTTCTATAACTGATAATACTTTTTTATAACAGGCAACTTCGGAATCGTGATCGTGTGCTAATAAAGAATCTTTTTCCATGGAAAGCAATCCTTCCTGTATCATTTCATACAATACAGTACCTGCCAATCCTACCCAGTATGCCGTATTGTTAGTAATGATGTACCCAAATTCATCATCCAAGGCAAATAATACATACCGCTCTTTTAGTGATAATTTGCCAATCATAATTTCAACTATTTATTCAGGACTTGCATTTTTTACGCAACGAACAGAAATAGCATTCGTTTTTTTCTCGTGGTAACGGAAAGCCTTTGAGATATCTTTATGAAAATACCGTTTCCATGCGTTATCATTGGCTTGAGTTGATGACCAGAAACTAACCGAAGCTCCCAAATTTTGAAATGAGTTATTGTAATAGCCAGCGTATTCAAGCGAAAGCACTTTTCCAGGGTTTGGAATTCCATTTTCAACCTTCGAAACTGTGTCGAGTAAAGCTTTCCATTCCATATCGGTTGGAATATGCCAGCCATCGGGGCAGATTCCCTGAGCTCCTTCATCCGATGCTTCGTTCATAGCTGCTTTCCAGGTATATAAACGGCCATAGGTCTCTGCATTTGCTAAACTATCGTTATAAACTATATTTTGGATGGAATCGCCTTTACTGGTTAAGGTATTTCGCAAATTCTGAACCATCCAGGTGTTGCCACCAAGTATAGCTGTTTTGTAACTATTTCCCTGAAAATCAATACAAACAGGCCAGGGAGGTTGTGCTACAATGAGAGTATCTATTAAAACTCTTTTTTTAGCATCGGTAATAGTAACATAATAACTACCTGCGGCTAATTGGGTAATTACGGAATCGGATTTTTGGTTCGACCATTCAAAGGAATAGGGCATTTTTCCCCCCGTAACATTCAGGTGTATTTCCCCATCCAACAAACCAAAGTCGGTGGCCGGTTTTATCAATGGATTCGTCTGAAGGGGGGCTCTCTTGCACTGCACAAAAGCAAGAACGGTGGCTATGGCCAAAAGGAAGGTTATTTTTTTTGTCATGTGTCTGGGATATTTCAAACTGTTAAAACACTTCAGTGATCAATTAAATATTGTTGCACTAAATTAGTAAATTATTAGTGTAAAGCTACCATTGAATAAAATTTTTCGGCTGCACATAGCTTTCAACGATATGCAGGAATCATTCGATAATAAACAATACAGAAAACAGATCATCATCCTTATAGAAAAGTATTATTTTACAGAAGGTTATGGAAAGCGAAGCGCTCCGCTAAAGCGAGACAGGCAGCTTCGCTCCTACTGATTTTATCTCATAGACGGTCTCGCTTTAACAGAAAGCGGCAAGTTCCTTCACTACTGCCTAGGCTGACGTCGGCGATTATTGAATTTCCCCGATTTTTGCTGCGAATGGGTTCTGTTGATTTTGCGAACTGCATGTGGATTATATTCTGGTCCATCACCAATCTCAGGTGGATTGGGAGCTTTAAAAATAGTATCCTTAATAAGTTTCTCAATCCGCGCAAAACGGGGAATATCGGTTTCATTGATAAAAGTAAGCCCAACTCCGGTGGAACTTGCCCTGGCCGTACGACCAATACGGTGCACATAATCTTCGGCATCGTGAGGAACATCGTAGTTAATTACCAAACCAATATTATCCACATCAATACCCCGCGAAACAATATCGGTAGCCACCAAAATGGGAAATTTACGGTTGCGGAAATCGCGCATTACCAACTCACGCTCAGCCTGGTCCAAATCGGAATGGATCGCTTTGGCTGCAAAACCGGCTTTTACCAATTCAGTATGCAACTGCTTGACCTTAATTTTTGTGGAAGAAAAAATGATTACACTGTCGAGTTCTTTGTTGGCCAATAAATGGCTAATCAATTTATTTTTCTGATTGTCAAAAGTCATGTAAGCTGCCTGCAATACACCTTCGGCCATCTTTGCTACGGCAATGCTAATTTCAACTGGGTTCTTCAGCAATAAATTGGCTAAAATCCTGATTTTAGGAGGAAAGGTAGCCGAAAACATGAGTGTTTGGCGCTTGGTTGGTAAATAAGTGAGTATCTTATTTATATCATCAACAAAACCCATATCGAGCATTTTGTCTCCCTCGTCTAGAATAAGGTATTCCAATTCCGATAAATCAACATAACCTAAATTCAAATGCGATAGTAACCTTCCGGGAGAAGCAATTAAAATATTGCAACCTTGTTCAATGGCCGCCCGCTGCTGTTCCCAAATACCGGAATCGCTTCCTCCGTAAATAGCTATTGATTCCAATCCAGTAAAGTATGCAAACCCTTGGAATTGTTGGTCAATTTGTAAAACCAGTTCGCGGGTTGGTGCCAGAATAAGCCCTTTTATTTTGTTAGAACGGTTGGTGCATAAATGGTGCATTAATGGCAATAGATAGGCGGCCGTTTTACCGGTACCCGTTTGTGCACAAGCTATCAAATCTTTTCCTTCGAGCGCAATTGGGATAACTTGTTCCTGAACCGGAGATGGTTCTATGAAGCCCATGGCTTCAACTCCCTCAAAAACATTTTTGTGGAGGTTAAATTCACTAAATTTCAAAATATATACTTTTCATTAAATATTGGTAAAAGTAGGAACAAACTTTCAATTTAAAAAGTTAATGAGTGAATCTAAAAGGCAATGCTATAAAAATATCTCATTAGGTTTTATTTTAAACCCTTGTAATATTTCAAAATTATTTCTTTACTTTATTGATACCATTAATTGAATAATAGTTTGAAAAAAATAGCATTCATTGTACGTGGAAATTTAAAAGACCCAGATAAGTTCCGGGCCAATATTTCCAGATATTTTCAAAATGAATTCGATGTATATCTTAAGTTTACCCGTCGGAGGGGACATGCCATACAGATTGTTGAGGAATTGATGGAACAAGGACTCGATTATCTGGTGGGAGTTGGTGGTGATGGTACATTCAGTGAGGTGGTTAATGGGTATATGCTTGCTCCACCTGAAGCAAGAAAAAGAACCGTTTTGGCAGCCTATCCGCGCGGATCGGGCAATGACTTTTCCAGGTCGGCTGGTAAGGTGCAAAGCATGGAGCACTTGTATGAGCTGATTAAAAAAGGAGAAACCACGCCCTTAGATTTGGTAGAAGCAAGGTATCATGAAAATGGCGAACAAAAAGTGCGGTATTACGACAACTCTTTTGACATTGGGTTGGGAGGTTTGGTTTGCCAGTTTATGAATAAAAGCGGTAAAACCTGGGGAAGCAATTTCACCTATTTTTATAACATCCTTCGTTCGTTTCTGTTTTTCAAGCGCATTCCGGTTGAACTAACTTCTGATGAACTAAATTTCAAAGGAAACATCCTGTTAATTGCCCTTAATAACGGACGCTATTTTGGTAGTGGCTTGGGCATTGCTCCAGATGCAAAGTTGGATGATGGTAAAGTAAATGTAGTTATCGCACGTAAAATAACTATTGCTCAATTTTTGTTTTTTATGCCCAAATTGAAAAATGCAAAACACATCAGGATTTCTGAGTTATTTTATCATGAAATAAGCCAATGCACTATAACAAGTACTCATAAAAACTGTCCTATTGAAATGGATGGTGAGGTAATTGGGACTGTACCCATTCAAATTGAAGTAAAAAAACATGCAGCACGGATTATAAAAATAACAACTTAATAGTGTTCCCCTGTTTTCTGTTTTCTTTTCTATTTCCTAATTTTTCATTTCCGTCTTTCAACTTCCGTTTTATGTCATAATAAGATTTTAATTTCTGGCTTTCAGCCCTTTAAGTAAAATCTGTTGGAGGTTTTTTATTTGAACTGTTGTAGTTTCTACATTGTCTTCTTTAATAAGCATAAATTCAACCCCTGTAATTATTAAGGCAATACTTTTTACGGAAATATCAAGGTTATCTATCATAAAGTGATTCGTTTCTGAACCATTCCTAAGCAATTGTGTGAGCATTATCCTCTCCTCCTCATCCAGCTTTTTCCTAATTTTTTCAACCCAACTGTAGTTATTTATAAATGCTATTTTTAAGGCATCATAATCCTTGGTTAAGTTTATTATGGAGCTTATTCTATAGTTGATATAATGCGAAAGTTTTTCATCAACCGATTCATAACCTTCCATATTGCCTCTTAGGGTTTGTAAGATTTTATCAATCTCGCGCTCTACCACTGCTTCATAAACCTCTTCTTTGGTTTTAAAATAGGTGTAAATGGTTCTACGTCCCCGTTTTGAAGCATTAGCAATATCAGCCATAGTGGTTTTATGGAAACCTAACTTTCCAAAAATGGCAAGTGCCTCATTCAATATTGTTTCTTTGGAACTTTTTGGATTCATTTTCTAATTGCACATTTAATAAGTAAGTGTGCAAAAATAGCATCTTTTTTAAATTCTGATAAACCGTTACTCAATTACAAAAAAGAGCTGGTCAATAAATAATTTTTAACATAATCATTCACTCCATCTTCAAGACTATAAAACGGTTTTGAGTAGCCAATGGCGGCCAGCTTCTGCATGTTTGCTTCTGTAAAATATTGGTATTTGTCGCGGATATCTATTGGAGTATCAATAAACTCAATATTTTCAGCAATTCCCATGGCTTTAAAAGTATTCCGGGTCAAATCAAGAAAGGTCCTCCCCTTTCCGGTTCCAAGGTTGTATAAACCGGAATTTTTTCGATGGTGCATTAGAAAAATCATTACCTCTGATAAGTCTTTTACATAGACAAAATCACGAGTCTGTCCCCCATCGGGGAATTCAGAACGGTGCGATTTAAAAAGCTTCATCTTGCCCGTTGCATTAATTTGGTTAAAGGCATGCAGAATTACTGAGGCCATTCTACCTTTGTGATATTCGTTGGGACCATATACATTAAAAAATTTGAGCCCTGCCCAAAAATAAGGATGGCTTTCTTGTTTGAGCGCCCATTTATCAAAATCGTTTTTCGATTCGCCGTACAAATTGAGGGGCTTAAGCTTTTCAACAATTTCATGTGAATCGATATAACCAAATTCACCCATTCCGTAAGTTGCTGCCGATGAAGCATAAACTAATGGAAGCCCATATTCCACACACNGCACCCAAATGAAAAATGAATTGAATAAAGCGATGGTTTCTATCTATCCAAGGCATCAGTGATTCCCTTTCTACTTTTGACGAAAAGGTTTTACCTTCAAAATTTCTATTTTTTTGTGCTATTGAGAAATCATCTACAAGAACTATATCTCGATACCCTTCTTGATTCAGTTTACTAACCAAACAACTTCCAATAAATCCGGCGGCTCCTGTTACTACAATCATTTGTTTAATTTTTATGCAAAGATAATGTTTCAAAAGAAGTATAAAACTTCATAGTAGTGTTTTGTTGCTGAAATATTTAGATATCTTTCGCAAAGTTGAGCGGAATTTTCATAAATTATTGAAGTTAAATTTTTA
>JAIFNJ010000071.1 GCA_020047835.1 Bacteroidota bacterium | reverse complement strand
TATCGAAAAATTTAGGTTCGAACTAAAATTGTCTATATTTGAAACACATAACACATGAAAACAAGTTAATTGTTAACCCGATGAACCGCATTATTCTTTCAACCCTTATAGTTGTTTTCGCAATTAACTCACAGGCACAATCAACTATTGATAGTTTATTACTTGCTATTGACACCAATAAGGTTGATACCCATTTGATTGATTTGTATTATCAGCTAGCTTCGCAACTCCAAAAATCCGACAATCAGAAATCCATTGAATATGCAAAAAAAGGATTGAAGATTGCTGAATCATTAAATGACAGTGCACTTATGGCTTCTGGGAACCTAAAATGGGGAACTGCTTTGTCCAACCTGAGTTACTATTATTTGGCCCTAGATAAGTATATGTTGTGTAAGGAAATTGCTGAGAAAATAAATAACCAACCCATATTAGGTCAGGTATTGAATAATATAGGTAACATCTATTGGTTTCAAAATAATCCCGCTGTAGCAATTAAATTCTATCGTGACGCTTTAACGTATTCCAATTTTGTTAAAGACAAAAAAAATATCATTGGATTAAATCTTAACCTGGGACTTGCACACGAGCATTTATTAAATCATGATTCCTCTACTTATTACTACAACATTGCGTTAGATTTAGCAAAATCAATACAGGATTCCAGTTTAATTGGCCTTATTTTATTAAATAAAACTAATACAAAGCAAATAAGGAGCGATTTTAATACCTGGAAGTTGATGATTGAGGAAGTCCATGTATATGAAAATTACCTTCCCATGCACATTAAAGCCATCCTTTACAATAACGATGCTTTATTGGATATGGAGGCAAAGAAGTACAAAAATGCTCAGGAACACTTAATATTGGCCAATAATATGGCGGTTCAAAGCAATAGTTTATTTGCTATCCGATCGTATTTAGATGCTAAATTTAGGCTTGACACTTCAATGCATGACTACAAAACGGCTATTCAAACACATATTAAGATTATGCAATTGAATGATAGTGTTTTTAATACCGAAATAACTAATAAAACGGCTAATTTTCAAGCCATGTATGAATTAAGCGGAAAGGAAAATGAGATTAAAATACTGAAAACAACTAATGAATTGTACTACTTAAAAAACAAGCAAAACAAACTATGGTTTGGAATTCTGGCACTGGTTTCATTATTTGGTATAATTATTATTGTTATTGTTATAAATTCCAATCGCTCAAAAAACAAATCTATTGAAACTTTAAATCAATTAAATATTGAGCTTAAGGCACATAGAGAAGAAATGACGGCATTGAATGAGGAACTCTCCATGAACCAGGAAGAGTTATATGAAAAGAATAAAAATCTAGAGGAGTTGCTCACACAGCTCAAACAGGCTCAAAACCATTTAATTCAATCTGAAAAAATAGCTTCCATAGGTATTTTAGCCAGAGGGGTTGCCCATGAACTCATCAATCCGTTGAATTTCATAAACGGTGGAATTTCAATATTACAGGAGGCTCAGGATGAAGATGCTCAATTACAGGAAAAAACAGCCTTTCCTTTACAGATGATGAATGAAGGGATTGAACGAGCTGTAAATATTGTTAGGCAATTAAGCACTTTTGTTGATCAGGGAAACACCAGTCCACAACTAACTAATATTAATCAGGTAATTAAAAGCACTTTGGTTTTTTTGAATCACCGAATTGATCTCGAAACCCAAGTGTTGGAAGAATATACTGAAATTGGGGAATGCCAGTGTTTCCCAGATAAAATTCATGCCATAATGTTTCAATTGCTTATTAACGCGTTGGATGAGCTCAAAGAAATTACTACTCCTAAAATATTAAAAATAAATACCTCGGTTACAACCATCAATACCCGGGAATTTATTGAAATAAAGGTTTGGAACTCAGGGAAACCAATTTGTGATGAAAACCTTCCAAAACTGTTCGATCCGTTTTTTACCACCAAAGATGCCAACAAAGGTACCGGACTCGGGCTCACCTTGGTTTATAATCTAGTTAAAGAACAACAAGGCATTATTACCGCCCATAATTCTGATAATGGAGTTTTGTTCACCGTTTCTATTCCAAAGGTTTTATGATTTTCAAATCAATTCAATACCTGATATAAATCTGTTTTTTGTATAAGCCATAAAAGGTGTGGAAATCAAACTTAATGAAAAATCTTCCGTTTAAACCCTTATAAATGCATAATATTTTAAACAGCGATGATAAAGCAGTGGAAACGGATTCAATTTTTATTTAGAACTTCAACGATAAAAAGATTATTCACAAAACACAACGAAAATCCATTGAAAGCAGCCTTGGCAATATCGCTGGGCGTTTTTATCGGAATATTGCCATTATGGGGCGCCATGTTGATATTAGGAGTGGCTTCGGCCCATTTACTTAAACTTAATAAGCCATTGGTTTTATTAGCCACCAACATTCACTTTACTCCTTTATTTCCAATCATTGCTTTTTTCTGCCTAAAAATTGGTTTTCTGGTAACCGGTAACAATTTTGGTTTTCCGGCAATGAATGAGATTAACTTAGAACTTTTACGTTCCTATTTTTGGTTTTATGTTATCGGCAGTTTACCCATTGCATTAATTACCGCCTCAATAACCGGTCTCATTACCTTTGCTTCCATTCACGCCGTTAAATTATACAGAATCCCCCGGTAGCTGTCTCAAAACATTTCCTTTTGTACTAGGTTAGTATAACACCGAATCAGTTTTTGCTACCTTTGCTCCCCTAATATTTTTGCATATAATTCATGGATTCTACCAGCAATAACCTTTTACTCCGGAAGCCAGATTGGCTTAAAATAAGAATCCCAAAAGCTCATGTTCACAAATCTATCAATGGATTGATAGTAAGTAACCGGTTGCATACCATTTGCGAGAGCGGTAATTGCCCCAATGCCGGCGATTGTTGGAGCCGAGGAACAGCAACCTTTATGATTTTGGGCGATATATGTACCCGTTCCTGCAAATTCTGTAACGTGAAAACCGGCAAACCATTGCCTGTTGATCATCAAGAACCAAAAAAAGTAGCAGCCAGCGTTAAAGAATTGGGATTGAAACATTGTGTAATTACTTCCGTTGATAGAGACGATTTGCCCGATGGGGGAGCTTCGGTTTGGGTGGAAACCATTCATCAAATAAAACAACTAAACCCCGGAATAACAATTGAAGTGCTGATTCCCGACTTTGATAACCGAAAAGAACTGATCCAGCAAATTATTGAGGCACAACCCGAAGTTATTTCGCATAACCTGGAAACCGTGGAACGGTTAACACCACAAGTACGCAGTAGGGCAAAATACGCTACCAGCTTATCAGTTTCGGTTTGGGTGAAACAGAATCTGAAATATTACAAACCATGGACGATTTAAGGGCTATCCACTGCAAAGTGCTTACCATTGGGCAATACCTGCAACCTACCCGACAACATCATCCGGTGGTGGAATACATTCATCCCGAAGTGTTTGCCACTTATGAAAAAATTGGACTGGAAAAAGGATTTACCTATGTTGAAAGCAGTCCATTGGTGCGTTCATCGTATAAAGCCGACCGACACGTTAATGCGTGATAACTGCTAAGAGAACCAATCAATAGTAATGAATTACCGGCATCACAAAAACATTTAAAAATGAAAAAAGTACTGTTTCAAGATTTGGGTACCATGGAGTACAAACAAGCATGGGAATACCAGGAAGAACTCTTTAATAAAGTGATGCAGGGAAAACTAAACAAAACCCCTGAACCAAACTACTTGCTGTTTTGTGAGCATCCCCATGTATTCACCTTGGGCAAAAGTGGCGAAGAAGAAAACTTTTTAATCAACAACGATTTCCTAAAACAAATCAAAGCCACCTATTTTCAAACCAATCGTGGAGGCGACATTACTTATCATGGCCCTGGCCAATTGGTTGGATACCCCATACTCGATTTGGAACAGTTTGGAGTAGCACTAAAGGATTACATCTTCAAATTAGAAGAAGCCATCATTCTTACCCTTGCTGAATATGGAATTCAAGGAAACCATTATAAAGGCGCTACGGGTGTTTGGCTTGATACGGAGGTTCCAAATAAAACCAGAAAAATTTGTGCCATTGGAGTTAAAGCCAGCCGCTTTGTAACCATGCATGGATTTGCGCTCAATGTAAATACCAACCTCAATTATTTTACATACATTAATCCCTGCGGTTTTACCGATAAAGGAGTAACATCCATGGAAAAAGAATTGGGGCATATCGTCCCTTTTAACGAAGTAAAAGAAAAAGCAAAAATAAATATTTCCAAAGTATTTGGCATGGAGTTAGTTGACTAACAAAACCTTTAATAGCTGCAATTTCCTGATAAGTAATGCACCATTCTTACCAAAGGAATTATTAAATTCGCAACATGGGTAAAAACATGGCTGGATTTTCTTGTTAAAGAATCGGAATTAAACCCATAAATGGCACCTTTTTTAATACAAGTTCGGGTTTTTTAGCTGAAAATTAGATTCAATAAAAGTTGCTAATTTCAGTAGTAAAAAAAGCAAATTGAAACGGAACGACTGCCCGAAAGGCAGCATAAAATATACTATCATGCAAAAACAATGGACTATCAAGCCTTCGGCTTCCCATGAACAAATTGAAGAACTTGCCCAATCAATTAATGTAAGTAAACCCATTGCAAATCTTCTCATACAACGTGGCGTTTCTAGCTTCGATGGCGCAAAACAATTCTTCCGCCCCGATTTAAACCAGTTGCACGATCCTTTTTTGATGAAAGATATGTCCTTGGCAGTTAGCCGCCTTGAAATGGCCGTTAGAAATGAGGAAACAGTAATGATTTATGGCGATTACGATGTGGATGGAACTACTTCGGTAGCTATGGTTTACTCATTTTTGAGAAATAAAATCCGGAATCTGCATTATTACATTCCCGATAGATACGGCGAAGGGTATGGAATATCGTTCAAAGGAATTGATGTGGCCAAAGAACTGGGATGCACCCTTATTATTGCCCTCGATTGTGGAATAAAAGCCATTCAAAAAGTTGATTATGCCAACCAAAAAGAAATTGATTTCATTATCTGCGATCATCACGAACCCGGCGATTCACTGCCAGCTGCCATTGCAATTCTGGATCCCAAAAGACCCGATTGTGAATACCCATTTAAGGAATTGTCGGCTTGTGGTGTTGGCTTCAAATTTTTGCAAGCCTATTCACTAAATAATGACATCCCTTTTTACAAAATAGAACATTACCTCGACCTAGTTGTGGTGAGTATTGCTGCCGATATAGTAAAAATTGTGGATGAAAACCGCATAATGGCTTATTACGGTCTCAAACGCCTGAATTCAAAACCTCGGATTGGCCTAAGGGCCATTATTGAAGTAGCCGGAGCCGAACCTGGGAACTTAAAAATAAATGATTTGGTATTTAAGGTGGCTCCACGGATTAATGCTGCTGGACGGATGGAACAGGGAAAATATTCTGTTGACTTGCTGGTTTGTAAAGAAAAAGAACACGCAACAGCCATGGCTGGTAGAATTGACGGTGACAACACCGAGCGAAAATGGTTTGATACCGATATTACCAAACAAGCACTGGCAATAATGGATGAAAACCCGGTTTATAAAACCCGAAAGTCAACCGTATTGTATAACCCACCATAATACTGTCCCGATCAAATGGGTTAATTACCGGTTCAGCACGTTCGGTACATGGCTTTAATCTGTATCAAGCAATTGAAAAATGCCAACACCTTCTGGAAAATTTTGGAGGTCACATGTATGCTGCAGGGTTGACCCTAAAAGAAGAAAATATGGATGCCTTTATTGTGCATTTTGAAAAAGTAGTTTGCGAACAAATTGAACCCGACAGCGAAGTTCAGCGTATTGTTGCCGATAGTGAATTGTTACTGTCCGAAATTAAACCCCGATTTTTTAAAGTATTGGAACAATTTGAACCATTTGGACCCGGCAACATGACTCCGGTTTTTATTACCCGCCAAGTGTCAGATACTGGATATGCACAATGCGTAGGAACCGATTGTGAGCATCTTAAACTCTACCTTACCGATCCCCAAACAGGTGGTTCCTATTCAGCCATAGCTTTTCGACAGTCGCAACATTTTGACATGATTAAAAATAAAAAACCATTTGATATTTGCTATAACCTTGAAGAAAATAATTACAAAGGCAAAACAAGCATCCAGCTTAAAATTAGAGATATTTTAACCGATTGATTAACATGGAGTTGATTCAATAAGTTTTCTACTTTCAACTTACAGTTATTTTTGTACCTTTGTGACTTGAAATTTTTAACTAATCAAAAACAATAATGAAGTTTTTTATAGTAACCCTTAGCCTTACCATAGTTACATTTATATCACAAAGTCAGAACAGGTTTTTTGATGGCCCATTAAGCCGTTTTAAAGCAACTACATTTTTAGCTGGGGGCGCTTTTTACTCCTCACCTGTTAATACAGCCAACGATAATGTGGTTTTGGGATCGCACAATAAAAACATATATTTTTTTAATGATAAGGGAACACTCATAAATACTTTTAAAGCCAAAGGATGGATTCATGCCACTCCAAAAGTGCTCAAAGACAATACCATATCATTGGGATCGTACGATGGAAACATTTACTTTTTCGATCAATTAGGAAACCTTCTAAACAAAGTAAAACCGGGTGGTAGCATATTTACTGAAGTGGCTGAAGTTGGAAAAAATAAGCTTGTTTTTGGAACCAATAAAGGCGAAATTGTTGTTTATGATAGGCAAAACGAACACTTTAAATACCTTAAAGTAAAAAAACTGGTACATGGTAGTCCCACCACCCTTGCCAATGGAAATGTAGCCATTGGTTCCAACCACCGCAGGCTTTTCATTATTGATGAAGATGCCAACGTACTTTCAGAATTTAAAACAAAAGGGTGGATAATGCATTCTAAACCATTACAATTGGCCAACGGCAACATCATTTTTGGGTCGTACGATGATAATTTATACTGCATTACCCCGGAAGGAAATTTGGTGTGGAAATACAAAACCGGAGGGAAAATACACGCTTCACCGGTGCAAGCTGCTGATGGTGCCATCGTTTTTGGTTCATTCGATGGATATGTTTACTTTTTAAATGAAAATGGGGCTGAAATTGGAAAATTTCAAACCGGCAAAAAAGTTGTTTCTACCGCAGCATTGGTTAACGATACCACCATTGTAGTTGGTTCAATTGATAAAAATCTCTATTATCTAACTACCAAAGGAGAGGAATTGGCTCATTTTTATGCTGATGGAAAACTTTTTTCATCCCCATTAGTGCTAAACAATGGAAATGTTGTTTGTTCAACCATGGATGGAAAAGTGCATTTTGTTTCCATTGAAATAAATGAAAATACAG
>JAIFNJ010000184.1 GCA_020047835.1 Bacteroidota bacterium | reverse complement strand
GATCGACGCACCTGATTGCGACCATAATCCCAGAAATCGTTCAGGGTGGTAAAATAGGTTATATCGCTATTAGCACAATAATTGCCTATTCTCAAGAAACTATCAACTACCTCTAACTCATGAATCTTTTGCAAACGGTAATCAAAATACCGTTCATTCTTTAACTGGGAAATTAATGTGGCAAATTCCACTACATTTTCATCGGTTATTATTTTTGTAATGCGATGTTGCTTATCCAATTCATCCAGAATATAGACCGCTTGGCGTGCATCCTGAACTTGCTCAATTCGTCCTGTACCAAACTTAATTGGCACCGTAGTAAAAACTGAATGATATTGTTCTTTTTCGCTATTTGTAAAGTCTGGATAATAGGTATTATTTCTTTCAGTATTATCAAAAGAATATCTATAATCAACCATATAATCAATTTCAAAAAACTGAGTTCCCTGATAAAATATTCTATTTACAGAACTTACTCTTAATTGTGGTGCCAATGAAAGTCTGTTATAAAAGAAATCATTACTATTTTTTTGATTTGAGTATCCAGAATTCATATTCAATATAAACTGGTTTTCTTGCTGCTTTCTTCTAGTGTTAAGAAAATCTTGGTAGTTCATGTAAAATGAATTTGAATAGCTATTGTAGTTGTTTTTCCAATCTTGATTATAAGGACTACCATCATAACTATTCATTTGATTGCTTCCACTCAGATTGAAATTCAAATCCAACAGTTGTCTCCTGTAATCGGGCAGTTTGTATTTTGAAAGATCGAATTGAAGGTCTTGCGCATTGAGTTGGCATAACGAAAAAATAAAAACTAAAGCGGTTAAATGAATCTGTTTTTGCATACGTAAGAGGTTAAAATGTGGATACTTTAAAACAAACAAATAATGATAAAGCCATCGGTTGGTTGATGGAATCGTAAATATACAATAATATTATTGTTGTAAAAGAAATTGAACGAATTATTGTACCGTTAAAAAGAAATGAAAGAAGTGGTTATAGCCCAGCAAATACTGGGATTTTATATTTTTTAAAATGATGAATAATTAAATCTTCTTCAGCAATTCAATGGTTTTAACCGGATTGGCTGAAGCAAATACCGTATTTCCAGCAACTAATACATCAACTCCGGAAGCAACCAGTTTATGGGAATTATCGAGGGTAACGCCACCATCCACTTCAATCAGGGTATTTGAACCGGTTTTTGTAATCAGCTCTTTAAGCTTGCTGATTTTGGCGTAAGAATGTTCAATAAACTGCTGACCGCCAAAACCCGGATTCACCGACATAATTAACACCAAATCTATATCGTGGATGATATCGTTCAAAACATTTACAGGAGTATGGGGATTCAATGATACTCCGGCTTTCATACCAAGTGCTTTTATGGCTTGCAGCGTTCGATGCAGATGGGGACAGGCCTCGTAATGAACAGTAAGAATTTCAGCTCCAACTTGCTTGAATTGCTCCAAATAACGGTCGGGCTGTTCTATCATTAAATGAACATCGAGTGGTTTTTTTGCAATTTTTTGTACCGCTTTTATTACCGGAAAACCAAAAGAGATATTGGGTACAAACATGCCATCCATAACGTCAATGTGAATCCAATCAGCCTGGCTTTTATTAAGCATTTCAATATCGCGTGCGAGATTTCCGAAATCGGCTGAAAGAAGAGAAGGAGCAACCAACGGTGATTTCATGTTTGCATTCTTTTAGTTTGCGTAAAGATAGAAAATAGTTGTATAGATTTATCGGTAAGCTTTTAAAAGACAAAAAGCCGGGAATTTCCGGCTTTTTGTTATCCTAAATAGGCTTTTAAATTTTTACATCGGGAGGTTTGTTTCAGTTTCCGTATGGCTTTTTCCTTTATCTGCCGAACCCTTTCGCGGGTTAACTCAAACTTTTCGCCAATTTCTTCCAGCGTGTGTGGCGGAGTACAGTTTAATCCAAAATAGTACCGAAGAATATCTGCTTCACGCTGCGATAAGGTAGTTAACGTACGTTCTATTTCTTTTCGAAGGGAATCATTAATTAAATTGCGGTCAGGCAGCGGCATGTCCTTATTGGGTATAACCTCATACATACTGCCTTCTTCGCCTTGTTGCAAAGGGGCATCCATTGATATGTGCCGGCTGCTTGAGGCCATTGCTTTTTTTACATCATCGGCATGAATATCGAGCATTTTTGCAATTTCTTCAGCCGTTGGTTCCCTTTCAAATTCCTGTTCTAACCGGGCTAACGTTTTATTAATTTTATTAATGGAACCTATTTTATTTAACGGCAACCGGACGATACGAGCTTGTTCAGCCAATGCTTGCAATATAGATTGGCGAATCCACCAAACAGCGTAAGAGATAAATTTAAACCCCCGGGTTTCATCGAATCGCTGAGCTGCTTTAATTAAACCCAGATTTCCTTCATTAATTAGATCGGGCAAACTGAGACCTTGATTTTGATATTGCTTTGATACAGAAACAACAAACCGTAAATTGCCTTTGATTAAACGATCAAGTGCAGAACTGTCGCCTTTTTTTATCTTTCGTGCAAGTTCTACTTCTTCATCCGCTGAGAGCAATTCTTCTTTTCCAATTTCGTGCAAGTATTTATCTAGCGACTGTGTGTCGCGATTGGTTACTTGCTTTGTTATTTTAAGCTGTCTCATGGGTCATTTCGTATCAGTTTAAGCTTTTACAAATTACAGTTGACTTACAAAAGTATTCAACCAAGATTCAATTCTACCTTCGCTCAGCTCTTCTTCATGGTCTTCGTTCAAGGGCAATCCAACAAATTTACCATCCACAATAGCTGCTGATTCATTGAATTCATATCCTTCGGTAGGCCATTGACCAATAACGGTTGCCCCATTTTCAATCAACACATTATAAAATGTGCGCATGTCATCCACAAAATTATTGGTATAGGCTAATTGATCGCCTAAACCGAAAATAGCCACTTTTTTACCAGTAAAATCAATGGTTTTAAAAGTGGGCATAAACTGATCCCAATCGCTGCTGGTATTCTTATGCGACCAGGTGTGAGTTCCAATGGTTGAGCCTCCTATTATAAGGCTCTTAAACTCTGAGAGAGAATCTTTATTGGCGTCTTTAACCGGAATTAGTACGCTTTTTTCAGCACCAATTTTTTTAGCAATTAATTTGGCCACTCGTTCGGTATTTCCGCCTACAGGCCCGTATAGCAACGCAATTTTGTTTTTCATAAAGGGAATCGTTTGGTTAACGTAATCACAAAGTTATAATTAATTTTTACTTTTCAAACTGGCTATGGCCAAAATGAGTCCAAGCACTAGGCTTAATAATGCAGCAAATAAAACTTGATAATCAGGAGGCAATAAAAATGTTAAGGTATGTGCCGGAATCCAGAAAATTGGAATTGTTTTTTTAAATACAAAATGCCATTGCACTTTCCAGTCAATGGTTTGAAAAATGTGAGCAAAATTAATTGGGATTATCAAGCTTTTCAGTTTTCCATTGTGGAGCGAAATGTGCATATCGGTAATTTTATGAAAAGTCATCATTACCGGTGCATAAATTATGTTCATGGCAACACTTATCGATAGTGCAACTCCCAATTTGGTAAATGATAACGGTTGCTGCATGGACATTACTGCATCTGAAATTCCCAGATATTGAAGAAAGATAGGAGTACCTGTTGCAAAAATTACAAAAGCCATTTTTATAGTCAATCCAATTATACCCCAAATTAAGGCTTTAGGCAGTACACCAAACGATTTACGATAATAGTTCCCAGTACGTATTCGCAACCCTAACATTTCGCCAAAGGTTGCTAGTACTGCAAATTTTATAAAGCTGGTAATCATACCATGGTCTTTGTTGAATGCGCTATAAGCCTGCCAACCTGATTCCCAGAATAATAGCGGTGTGAGAATTATCAATATGCTACCTAGTAAAAGAATGTCTTTTCTTTTCATTTATTTTATAACTGCGGGTTTATCTTTAAAATAGGGTTCAAAGCCATGTTTTATTCCTCTGGAAATTCTACTCCAGCTCAAGGCGATAGCCAAAATAAGAATTAGTACAAAAGCTATCATTGCTTTTTCTTGTTTCGATAAATTTTTAAAACGCATGTTCCTTTAATTTAGGACCCGAGAATTTTTCAAACCATTAACAAGCTAATGTGGGTTTAGTTTATAATGGATGCAAATTGCAGCGGTTCGTGGTTATAATTTTTCAATTCGTATGCGTGCATCTACTGCCACAATCCGGTCTTTTTTCCCTAACAGCGGATTGATGTCCATTTCTGCAATTTCAGGGGCGGCTATACAAAGTGCTGCCGTTCGGGAAATAACTTCGGCAAATAATTGCTCGTTGACAGGTTCTTGCCCTCGGATACCTTGAATTATTTTGTATGATCGTAAATTCTGAATCATTGAAAGAGCTTCATTATGATTTATGGGTGCAAGGTTTGCCTGAACATCTTTTAGTACTTCAATAAAAATTCCTCCCAATCCACACAGTACCAATGAGCCAAATTTCCCTTCTTTTTTGGCTCCTACAAACAATTCTGTCCCAGAAAGCATGTGCTGTATCAGTATGGCGGTTGTATCTTTAATTTGTATCATCCGATTGAATTCGCTAGTTACTTGTTCTAACGTTTTTACATTCAAAACCACCCCTCCAACATCAGATTTATGTATGGGTCCAACTACTTTCATAACCAATGGGAAACCCAATAATTTGGCTTTTTCTAATGCCTCGGCAAGATTATCAACCACTGCTTCATTTGCCCGGGAAATACCGGCTGCATCCAATAATTCCTGAACTTTTTCGGGTTCTAAATAACCATTCGGGGCTGATTCAATTATACTACGAATCTTCTTTTCATCTACCAGCATCTTATTTGTAATTGACGATTGGGGTTTTGGAGTATTATACACCTTGGTTAGTGCATTACCCAGCATCACTTCGTCAGGAAAATTAATGCGCCCTTTTGCTATAAAGTGTTTAATTTCATCGGATACATTAATTATTGACGGGAGTATGGGAAATATGGGTTTTTTGCAAGCATTCATTTTTTGATGCAGCAAATCATACACTTCATAAACCTCAAATAAACCGGGACTACCAAATATTACACACATGGCATCAATGGAATCAAAATCGTTTTCACATGCATCAATTATCTGCCCTAATTGTTCTGCGGTGCCTGTGGCCAAAAAGTCGATTGGGTTAGCAACAGATGAACCGGAATAGAGTTTTTCAAGTAATTCAGCAGCTTTGGGTCCTTCCAGATGCGGAATTTGAAACCCTCCATTGGATAACGCATCAGTGAGCATCACCGCAGGGCCTCCGGCATGAGTAATTATGGCCATGTTTTTCCCTTTTAGTTCAGGATGCATAAAAACTGCAGCTACAGTAGCCAATTCACTCCGGCTGTAACAGCGCACAATTCCTGCTTTACGGAAAAGTGCATCAACGGCCACATCACTATTGGCTAAGGCTCCGGTATGCGACGAAGCTGCCCGGCTGCCTGCCTCCGAACCTCCTGCTTTAATGGCTGCAATGCGGCAACCTTTTTGTATTAACGAAGTAGCATGTTTTAACAGTAAATCTGGTTTGTTTACACTTTCAATATACAGTAATTTAACCCGGCTACTGGTTCTGGGGTCAAAAGTTTCATCCAAATATTGAAGTATATCTTCAACACCCATTTGAGCGCTGTTACCCACCGAATATACACTCGAAAAGGTTAGACCGTTTGGAACCCCGGCTTCCATAATATAAACAGCTGTTGCTCCGGAACCAGATATAAAATCACATCCGGTGGCAGTAAGCTTTGGAATGGGGGTTGTAAAAACTCCACTGTAATTCTGATTTAAAACACCAATGCAATTGGGCCCGATTAATGCACCGTTGACCTTATTTATGGAATCAACAATTTGCTTTTCCAGTTTTGCACCCTCTTCATTTTCTTCGCTAAATCCGGCTGAAAGGATGATGAATGCACGGGTGTTTTTCTGATTTGCCAATAATTCAACGGTTGCCGGACAAAATTTGGCTGCAATGGCAAGAATTGCCAAATCGGTATCCGGCAAGTCTTTTACATCGCGGTATGATGGCAAACCCTGAACTTGATCCAATTTTGGATTCACAACATACAATGCGCCTTTATAATGATGGTCGATAAGGTTTTTCAATACTTTACCACCTGGTTTGTGGATATCATCCGATCCGCCTATTACGGCTATGCTTTTGGGATTTACTAATTGCTGATTGATCATGATTGGTGCTATTTTGCGCCAAATTTAGAAAAGCCTTTACAATTTAATCAGGGCTTTGGGTATGTTGTAGGGTTTTGATTACATGTTATAAAATAGATAATTGAAGTTTTTTGCAACGCGCAAACCAAAACTGAGGTGGGTAAAACAACGAATCATTTTTATACAGAACCAAAATCCGCAAGAAAAATATTTGTTTATGGATTCGACTAATAAAATCAGGTCTTTCAAATCTCGCATAACTAACTTTCAAGGCGATTTTCTATATCAGGGTTACCCTTAATAACCATAAGCATTTCATTTCCCTTAGGGAATTCATGCTGCGGAATTAAGGAATTTAAAAAATACTAATTGCCTGTTCCATGTAAATTACTTTTTTATTAAGTTTGCTCTTGCAAATAAAAACTTGAATCTAAAAACCTATAGATTATGAAAAGAAAATTACTCTTACTAGTTATGTTGTTTTCTGCTGTTACAGCATTTACCCAAACCAATGTTTACTGGACAACCGGCGGCGAACTTATTTTTTCCTGGGGTCAATTGGAATATACCGATGGGTATAATGCAATGCCCGCACCATCAACACCTAGCATATCGGATATGCCCGTGCGGTTTACTTGCTTCTTCCATGTAGGCCAAAACATTCATTTGGATTTTACCAATAAATTTGGGATGTACTCCGGAATTGGTATCCGCAACATTGGTATGATTTCGGATGAAGTCCTTCCAACACCTGATAATACAGCAACTTGGGATGCAAAGGTTATCCGTCGTTCTTACACTTTGGGCCTACCATTGGCCATTAAACTGGGATCGTTTGACGACAATTTCTACTTATATGGCGGCGCTGAAATTGAATGGGCTTTTCACATGAAAGAAAAATATTGGGACAGTCATAGCCGTGATGGCGATAATAGCAAAAATACCGATTGGTTTGCTTCCGATAGAATTAATCCATGGTTACCATCCGTATTTGCAGGAATTCAGTTCCCCGGTGGCATAAATGTTAAATTCAAATATTATTTAACCGATTTCCTGAATCATGATTACAAAGGTCAAGGAACCTTAAATGACCTAGTAGTTTCCGATTTAACAAAATACAAAAGCAGCCAGTTAATGTACGTTTCGTTATCGTATAATATTGGTAACGACAAGATAATGAAAACAGTAACACCCTCAAAAGTAGCGATGGCTTATTAAAATTAAAGCATAAAAAAAGCCCGGAATCAAAATCAGGTTCCGGGCTTTTTTATAATGTCAAAATTCCTTTCTTCTAATGTTCCATTACCAATTATCCCCATTATTCTTTTCCATCCACATAATCCTGTAAATAGGCGAATTTTGGAGTTAGTTTACCGTCTTTGGTAATGGTGGCCCTTTCAATAATTCTATTTTCATCTTCACCAAAAAGTGCAGGAAACACCCGTTCAAATAAATCACGGCCAAAATCACGGCTGGCATCGCGTGGTAATTCGCCCGGTAAATTATCCACCGACATAATGGTTACGTTGGTTGGCCGGGTAAAAGGAACTTCCTCAATTCCTAATTGGGGATTGTATCCAAAAAAAGGACTATCGATGGTGGTGGCCCTAAGGGTAGAATGTATGGGGCCATTCACATCACAACTTATATCGGCAATAACGGTAATCTTAAAATCAGGTTCTAAAAAATCATTCTTTTCAATAAAATGTGGCGATTTGTTATCCCAAAAATGGCAGGCGATAAAAATATCGGTTACCTTGGTGTAAGGTTTAAAAGTAGACTCATAATCGGCCGGATTCTGTATGAAATGAAGCATATCGAACAATTGACCATCTTTACGTTTTACATAGTGCATGGGCTCAATTTGACAATAAACAGCTTCAGTAAAAGTCTCAGTCAGAAATTCCTTTGGGGTAACCCTTTTTAGATTCAATACATTCATAACCTCCAATGCCCCATTGGCAACTCGTCCTCCACCGGTAATCAATATCTTAATGGGTTTTAAGGTAATTTTCTTTAATCCTGCAAATACCTCATCCATGTCGTGGCATTCGTGAGCCGGTTTTAGTTTGAAATTATTGGTCCGATTGCCACGTGCCCTCAATGCATTGTATGCTCCTACAATACCGGCCCATCGTCCAAAAGCAACAATCCTGCTCCCATCGGGTTTTGTAAGGTATTCATAATCGATAAGGGTAATATTTTTTTTCAGAATGGTTCGCAGAAGCTCCCGGTTTTGAGGCTGTTTCTTAGCTACATGAGCAAAGAAAATATAGGTCTTCCCCGGAAGTAAAGACTCTAGTTTTACTTCTTTAACTCCTAGTAAAATGTCGCAAGCACTCATTTCGCAAGCTAATTCCACATCAAGGTATGCGTATTCATCATTGCTAAAACACCTAAACGGTGACGGTTCAACACAAACCGTAACATTTGGAAACATTCTATGGATATCGGCTACTTGGGCAGGAGTTACCGGTACCCTTTTATCGGGAGGGAATTTTGTTTCACGGATAATCCCTAATCGGATATTTTTTAACATGGTAGTAGAATTGTTTAAACAAAGTAATCAATGGAATGCCTTATACAACTTAAAGCAAGTGCACGAAATTAAGAAAAGGCGAGAATTAAAAATGAAACTCTGATGTGATAAACAACAGAATTTGTATCTTTGCAGGCTTTCTTGCAATGAATCACAACGATAAGTTGCAGAAAAAGTTCTTTGGGGCTGACCTGGTTTTGACAGCAAGATGAGGTGGTATGTAAGCATGACGGGCGTTGTGAAGCCGGCCCGTAAATCCCGGACACACACTTTTTAACTGGCGAATCTAATTACGCTCTTGCTGCTTAATCGAATCATAGTAGATTAGCTTAATTCCGGTTCTAGGAACTGGAACAAGACGTCTCCCGGAAGCTGCTGTTCTGAGGCAATCCGATCCGGAGGCGTGGGAAATTCGGAACTAGCTGGTACTTCGCTCCGCGGTACTTGCAAAATTAAGGAGATAAGGCATGAGTCGGTAGTTCTGATCCAGCTTATGCACGAAAACCAAGTCGGAACTAAGCATGTAGAAAGCGTATGGTCTCCTTGTTTGGACCCGGGTTCGACTCCCGGCAGCTCCACCAAATGGTAAAACAAATTAATACAAATAAGCCCAATGTACTGATACATTGGGCTTTTTGTGCTTAATGCAACGTTATTTGATGTCATTTAATATTGCTGATTGAATGATAATTCGGTTACCTCAAACTAAAGAAAACCACTAAATGTACTATATTAAAAACATTATACATATATTTGTATCAAATATAGTACATAGTGAAAACTAAAAAACAAATAGTATTTCCACAGCACCAAAAAGTATTGGAGCAATTGGGCGAAAACATAAAGCTGGCCCGGAAAAGAAGAAAGCTTACCACCATACAGGTTGCAGAACGGGCCGGAATAGCCAGAAATACGTTGTATCTGCTCGAAAAAGGAAGTTCGAGTGTGTCGATTGGGGCCTTGTTTAATGTATTGCGGGTACTTAACCTTCATGATGACTTACTGAAAATGGCTGCCGATGATGAACTGGGCCGAAAACTACAGGATTTAGATTTACTCAAATAATTACGGCGGTGGATAAAAAAGATATTTTAGTATATGCCCATTGGAAAGGGATGAAGGAACCCAAACAAATGGGCATATTATCGGCGCATGTTGGAAAGGGAAGAAAAGCATTCAGTTTTACTTATCATAAGGATTGGCTGCATAGCAGCGAGCAACAATTGTTAGATCCGGATATTGGTTGGTATACCGGGCAACAATTTCCGGGAGGCATCGAAAATTTTGGGGTATTTATGGATTCCATGCCTGACACATGGGGGCGAACGCTTATGAAGCGGAGGAATGCTTTAAAAGCACAATGGGAAGGTAAAACGGCTCCTGCTTTATATGATATCGACTTCTTACTTGGGGTTTACGATGAAAGCAGAATGGGAGCTTTACGATTTAAGTTGACCGAAGATGGCCCTTTTTTAGATAACAATGCCGAATTCCCAACACCGCCCTGGTCTTCAGTGAGAGAGCTGCAATATTGTGCTGAAATGGTAGAGAGCGACCATGAATTGGAAGAGATGCGGAAATGGTTGGCTATTTTAATGGCTCCCGGTTCATCGCTGGGAGGAGCGCGACCTAAAGCAAATATACTGGATGATGCCAAACATCCGTGGATAGCAAAATTCCCTTCAAAAAGTGACACCCTTGATAAAGCGTTGTGGGAATACCTTGCCTATCAACTTGCTTGCAACGCAGGTATTCAGATGGCAGATTCTAAAGTCGAAAAGGTTTCGGGTCGTTATCATACTTTTTTTACCAAGCGTTTTGACCGGGAATTGGGTGAACGGATTCACTTTTCATCGGCCATGACCATGACCGGTAATAATGAAGATACGCTGAAAGAAAAGGAAGTCAGTTATTTGGATATTGCTGTATTCATCCAGTTTTCAGGAGCAAATGTAGATATGGACTTGCACCAACTTTGGCGAAGGATTGTATTCAATATTGCCATTTCAAATACCGATGATCACATGCGAAACCACGGTTTTTTGCTTACTCCCAAAGGCTGGGTACTATCACCGGCGTTTGATATTAATCCCTCCATTGAAAAAGGTGGCCTTGCAATTAACATCAATACCCAAAGCAATGAATTGGATTGTGATTTGGCTTTAAGCGTAGGTGAATACTTCCGTTTAAATAAAAAAGAAATGGATACCATTCTTTCTGAGGTACGCAGTTCTGTAAGCAAATGGGAAAAAATAGCAAATAAAATTGGTATCCCCAGATCTGAAATTCAGATGATGAAATCTGCTTTCAACTTTTAATACCAAACTTTCAAATTTGTTTATTACAAAACCATCGGGTAAGATGGTGGTTACATGAATATTAAGCATCATACCCACTTCAAAGGCATATTGGATAATGGGTGCAGGGTTTTGGATAAGAAGGGTAGACAAAAGGTGCGTTTCCTTTTTCAGCTATCCGCCTTCTTAAACATCCCGCCCAAAAACTCAGTTATTTTTGGCATAATATATTCTTTTGCCAGGGAGAACATCATGCTGGAAACCGAAAATACATTGCGGATTTTTTCAAAGTTGAAACTTAATCGGGTTTCAATAAGTTCTGCTTTTAATAACAGTCGCTCTTTTTCGAGCTTAAAATCTTCGAATGATGAGATTCCGGAATAGAGTTGGTTGGTATTATTCATTGGATTTAATCTTAACGAAAAACAATTTTACTATGGCCTTAATAATGGGCCGCTCAATGATTCTTTTCCTAAATACCAAGAATATCAGCATCATCAGGAAATAGAATGCAGCCACTAACAAGAACCCTAATTCGTTTGATTTCAGTATGCTTGCAAAATAGTATCCGGCAGCAAACGAAAGGAAGAAGAAAATAAAAAACAGGAACAACCCAATAATAGCAACCGTAGTGGCATTGCTTATAAGGCGCGATAAGTTTTCGGCTAGGTGCAATTTTAAAAGGTCAAAACGTACCTCAATATATTCCTGAATATCGTTTTTAATATTGGTTATGTCTTCTATCATTTCTATGGTTTGTTAATTAAAGATCTTTCGATAGCAAATCGATTTCCCGCTGAAGGGCTGCAATTTTGGCGGCCAATTCTTCTTTGGTCAGGCGCGATTCTTCCGCTGATTTGCCCTTTAACCCATCCAACTCACCTTCGAGGTCCCGAAACTTCTGCTTAATTTTTTCACGGGTTTCTTTACCACTTTGCGGGGCAAACAACAAAGCAAGTACTCCACCAATGGCAGCGCCGGTTAACAACCCTGTAAAAAACGAACTTGTTGGTTTCATAACTAATCTTATTAAAAACAATTAGAATACCAAATTAACGCAATAATTTGAAATCTACTCTGTAAACTGGCATAAAAAAAAGCCTACTTGACTTAATTAATTCGGGCAGGCTCTGTATTAAATCGGTTGCGCGCAATTAATGCCATGCTCCCAATATAGCTCCCATTAAAGTTAAAAAAACCACCTGGTATCCGGCATCGATAGCCCAAAGCTTAAATGACTTTCGCTGGTACAAATAATTTACTCCCATTGATGTGGCCACAAACGCAAACCCAATATAAAATCCATGGGTTAACCCTAATTTCCAATTCAGTTTATCCGGTGCAATTCCATGAAATAAAAAGGCCATACCTATTGCCATTACAAGTGTAAGGATAAAACTGACTCCAAATATTTTAGCCATGTTGCCTTCTTTTAAGTATTCGTCGGTATAGCCCAATTCATTTTGCCAAGCTTTACCGAACAACGGTTTTCCATACCATACCGCGCCCAATGCAAATGCTGAAAGCGCTGCAACAATTACTGCCAGATAGTTAATAGAATGTTCCATAATTTTTAATTTTAAGTTTGTTTAATGAAGTGAAAAGTACAAAATAATTTTTATTAAGAATCAGTATAAATAAGAATTTTGATGGATGGGCCAAAATATCCCCAACCGAACCAATACAATGCCTCATTTTTTCTATATTTGAGCCATGCAAGAGATTTTCCCCAACAAAGAATTGTTGATTGAACTGGCCAATGCCCGGATGCCTTTTGGTAAGTATAAGGGCCGGTTGTTGATTGAATTGCCCGAACCGTATATCGTGTGGTTTAACCAGAAAGGGTTCCCTCCGGGCAAATTAGGTAACCAGTTGGCCCAGATGTATGAAATAAAACTGAATGGTCTGGAACAGCTTATTTGGCCGTTGGTGAAGAAGTAGAGATTAGAAAACAGAGATTAGAAATTAGAGATGAGATTTTTAAACTCACTCTAATTAACTTCCAGCTTCGTGCTTCAGAATTCCTGAAATTGGGTCTTGGTTTTAATATTTTTTGGTTAGCTTTGGTAACAGATTCAAAACAACCGATTAACCAACACCAAAACCCAGGCATATATCAGAAATATCCACAACTATATGGGTTTATACAGCAAATTTGGGTGTATATCGCAGGTTAAACTGGGGATATACAGTAGTTGGCAACAACTATAATAGAGGTGACGTACCATAAAATAAATTGACAAAAACTATGAATTCTAATTTTGAAATGTTAGTGAATACTTTTTG
>JAIFNJ010000031.1 GCA_020047835.1 Bacteroidota bacterium | reverse complement strand
TTGTCCAGATTTGCTTGCAAATGCGTAAGTAAAAAAATCCGACTCGTATTTAGGAGAGGCGTAAACGGAAGCGGAAGATTCCGGGCTGTTTGCTGTCAAGAAAACATTCCGAATTGCGGTGTGCCACAAAAGGAAATCCAGTTGTTGTAATTTTGCTGTTCCAGTCCTGAAGTGTCATAATGGAGCATTTTTTAAATCTTGGACAACCTGAAAACTTATTGACCAGATCCACGGATTTGAATGATAAGATTGAATTCCATAAATCTGAATCCATTTTTCAAAGAAACCTTGACGGAAAGAGGGTTTCCCGGATATGTCAAAGCCAAAAATCTGCCCCATGCCTGTACCTTCCTGTTCGGCTTCGATTTCATCAACCGATTGAAGCCTTTGGGCTTTGATATCGGTTATTTGCAACCAAATACGGGATGCAGATTTTGGCATGTGAATCGAAGGTTTCCATAAGCCCTTGTTTCTTTTTTCCAACAAAACAGCTTTTGAATAATCAGCTTTATAAGCAAAATCATTGATTGCAGGTGCATAAGTTTCTTTTACCCAAAGTAAATCACCGGGTTGTCCATAAGGGCAAACGATTGGATATTTATAACACTGGCCATTTTTTAAACGAGCAATCCATTCTGTTCCATCATGCCAGATTTCAAAAGCCGGTTCCATTGCTTTTGAAAGCGGTGATTTAAATAGCCTGCGGGTCTGTGTTTTCTTTCCAGAAAGAATAGCCTGCACCATTTGGTAATCGAAAAGTATTGGATAATCCCGTTTATCCAAAGCATCAGCCCGATGGTGATCTTTTAGAAAATTGGTTTTCATGAAATTATTATTTTACATTGGTTTTGAGTGATTTTACGATTTTGGGATTTTCCATAAAACGACTATCGAAATAATGTCTTGGTTGGTGTTCGTTTTTTAAAGAGCAACAAGATTTGTATTTTAAACCGGAGCCGCAGGTACATAAAGCGTTGCGGCCTATTTTAATAGCCATTCTTCGAATTGGCCGCGTAAGCTGAAGGTGCCTGAAATGTTCTTCGCAATAAAAGCGCAGCGCGATTTTATAATTGGCAGGCTTTAAGCATTCGGAGCATACCAGGCGTTTAATGGAAGAATTAATTTTGTAATAACGGCCGTTGCTCTCATAAATATTGCCTTTGTCGGGTTCTGTTTGATAGGTTGGTTTTGGATCAGTAACAGGAAGTATTTTAACATCCAAATGGTGGGTTACCCACCATCCTTTTCTTTGTGCGACAATTTCGGTTGTTAAAACTCTTTCTTCTTCATCATTAATTGCGATAACTTTTTTCATAAAATTGATTTTAAATATTAAAAACAATAAGTAATTAGTTGATTTAATTTATGTTGGTATTTTGGATTTCGGGAAGAAATCAAAATGCGAATAGATTTATGTTTTAGATGCAGGTATGATTTCATTGTTGAAGAATCATGTATTTTTGTAAGTGCGTACTGAATATTGGTAATTTCCTGAAGAGCAAAAGGTTGATATAAATAGCTTTTCCCATGAGCAATAAGCCATTTGCGTTGTTTTATAATTTGTTTTAAAAGTATTTTGCTGTGTTTCAAGAAATCTGAATCTGTCATGGTGATGGAATTAGATTGGCAATTAATTCAGGAGTTTTTTTTACATATTTAATTGAAGTAATCTTGATCCAGGAGCCATCGCCCTGACAACAAAAGCAGGTTACTACATCATGATTGTGACATTCGCGCAAATTTCCAACTTTAATTTTGCCTGTTCCTTTGCATTTAGTACAGATTACAATTTCGGAAAATTTTTCGTCGTATAAATTCATAATAAAAAATTGATTTTTTTTTAAAAGCCCGCCACAACTGGCGGGCTTTAAGCTTTAAAGTGCATTAATTTGAAAAAAACACAAATAATATTTATTCAATCAACCTTCATTATGTGTTTTTTAAACACCTGATTGGTTTTTGATAATAGTTCAAGATCTGTAAGAATAAGCATGGTTTTGGACCCGCGAAAAACAGGTTTAATCTTGTTGTTGGATATCCATGCATCAACGCTTCTTCTGCTATACATCCTGTAGGCTGCTGCTTTGGTTACTTCTTTTTTTTGTAATCCGGCGTCGGTTAGTGCAGCCTTAGCACCAAGGGTCGCCGCAGTGGATAATAAGTGTGCAAGTTGATTTTCTTCTAATTGTATGACTTTCATATTATAAAATTTCTTCTTGAGAAGTTTGTAATAACCGAAGAGAATTTTTGGCTTTTTCGAGGTTGAGTTTGTGTTCATTCAACAAATTAACGGCAGCGATAACAATGTCCTCTCTGGGTTTCGATCCGGTTAAAATCTGTCGTATATAAGAAATGTTGACTCCAAAATCGGAAGCAAGTTTTTTCTTGGCTTCTTTTGGTAATTGAGACGATAAATACAATAAATCTTCTTTATTCATAATTATGAGAATAAAATGATATAACTTTGAGATAATTAATTTGTACAATAGTACAAGAAAATATTTTACAGTACAACAATTTATTGTACTGTTTTAGGATTGAATGTGTAATTTAAAAGGATTATAAATAATGAATGAAAATGCAGGTATAAGACTAAGAAGGTTTATTGTTGAGTATTTAAAAATAGATATCAAGCAATTTGCCAATGAAATTGATAGTTCTAAACAAACCCTGGATCATATGCTGAACAACCAAAGTTTTACTACAGAAAAGGTTATTAAGATTATGAAGCGATTTCCGCAATTAAATATTTATTGGCTTTTAATGGGATCAGGAAATATGATTTATAGCAAAGATGAAATTCCGGGAATAATGAAAATTGAAACAAACAAGGATGAAATGGAGGCTCTAAAAGAAAAAGTAAAATTACTGGAAGAAAATATTGAACTTCGCAAAAAGGTGGAAGAACTTAGCAAAAAGGATAAAAATTGAGCGCGAAAACGGCAATTAATCACATTCGGAATATTCTAATTTACCTGATGATATTAATAATTCTGTTTTTTCTGGGTCTTGTATTCTATTTAATGGAAAGTATAAATATCCATTTTTAAATTCATTTGGTTCTGAACATTTTATTATTGTACATTGTAGAAATTTAGCGTCGATTTAGGTGTGTAAAACAATAAAAAAATTCAATAAAAAACAATTAAAATCTAAATTTTAAAAAGAATTATTTTATTGAATAAAAAGCTTATCTATAACCTTACGATTTGATTTATCAATAATCGAGTAGTCGTAATTAATATACATATCCGTCACCTGATTGTCAATATCTTCATGGCCCAGGCATAAAGCAACATCGTCTTTATCGATGCCACAATTATTTCTGGCAATTGTAGCCCATGTGTGACGCGCCCATTTGCTGGTTACTTGTTTGTGAATACCTAATTTGGGAAGAATACCTTTGATATCATGAGCTTTTTCTCCGTTAAGATAATTATTGATAAAACGGTAAAAACTTTTATGCCTGGCAAAACGTTCGCTGACATTTATTAGTTGCTTCGCGCCTTGATATCGATCAATGATTGATATGGCTTCGGGTTCTAATTTGATTGAATAAAGTTTTCTTGTTTTAAACCGATCATAAAACAAACGGAATTTTATGGGTTTGTCGAGGTAAAATAAATCTTTTGCTTCGATACCAATTAATAATATCATCAAAAGAAACATATCCTTGGCAAACATTTCGCCATCGTTTTCTGGAATATAGTTTATTAATGCCTGGACTTCTTTTATGGATAAGGAATGTTGACGGGCATCTATATTGCGTTTTGGAAGTTTATATTTTTTAAAAGGATAATGGCTGATTAAAATGTAACCACGATCTTCGTCATTATAATGAGCACGGCATTTATTGAAAAGGGATCGAAAAGTCCGCATATAATTGATTATGCCATTTTTTACACCACTCATAAGTAAAAAACGTTCATAGCGTAATAAGAAGGAATAGGTAATATCACTTACGCGCAAATGGTTGCCGTTAAACTTTTTCAAGCTTTTAATACAATAAATATATTGTTCTGCTGTACCGTCGCAACGTACAGCGGGAATGTAATTCTCAAAAAATTGGAAAAAATCAATTTCTTCTGAGGAATTTTTCCCAATTAAAATATGTTCTTTAATTTGTTGGACCGTCATATATTGACGACGATCGCCAAGTTTTATATCTTTTTCCTGGTAGCTATTAACAAGTGAAGTAAGTCTGAAGTTGATAAACTCCTTGTTTTGGCCACCTGTTACAATTCCTGATTTATTATCGATATCATTAATTATCACATATAAATCTGTAGGAATGTAATCGGCTTTTCGGTTATGTGTAATACGAATTTTGATATTGGAGGTGCCATCGCGTTTCACATGTTGTTTGCCGGTCATTATAACGGCCTTAAAAGTTGACATAAGAAAATGAATTATTTCTAAACTATTTCTAAACAAATATACGTTTATTGTACAAAAAAAGCTGTACAGCACAAAAAAAAAGCGGAGTCTGAACCTTGTCAAACCCCGCTTTTCATTGTCTTTCTGCTTGCACGGGAGGAGAGACTCGAACTCCCGGCACCTGGTTTTGGAGACCAGTATTGCAAAGCTGAAAATCAATTAAATACAAATAATTTATAAACTAATTCTAAAATGAACTCTTAAATGATGTCGATAATGGCATAAAGTTAAAAAAAGCCACACAGTTTTCACTGGTGGCTTTTTTTATTTTTGATAACGAAGTTAATTCATTGACAATGGATATGAATAATTACTGAATTGCATATCGCGGTTAAAGTTATAAACTGGCTGCTGCTCCGCTCGATGTGGCATGGGCAAATCGGCCATAAAACTGCATGTACTATAATTAATGGTAAGCACCGGCACTGGTGGCACATTTGCCCCATGTTCAATTCGTTCTGCAAAAACAGGTACTCCGGTGTACATAGTGTTGCCGATGTAGTTATACGCGACCTCCTGCGCATCAAAAGCAATCGGTGCTACAATTGGGTTCACATCGGCAGTAACCAGGCAGCCAACATCGGTATAAATTGGTGCGGTTACCACATCGGGTGGCGGAGCTGCATAGCATACCACCGTAAAAAGCAAAGCAATTAAAAAGAAAATCCTCTTCATGGTAAGAAATTTAATTGTTAAAAATTTGATCGATATAAATTTGAGGAGAAACGGGGTTTTGTGAAAGGACAAAAAAATGCGAAGGCAGAGGCAAAGGCAAAGGCGTTTAAACCCTCTCCCCCTGACGTTCGTTCCTCAGTCAGGGTACTCTCCCTTATAAGAAAAAGGGAGAGAAACAGGAGGGGAGTTTTGGGCGGTGGAATTAAGTTAAGGGTTGGTGTGCGATCGGCTTCGGGGTAATGGGTGTAAAAAAAAGCCGATTCCCCTGAACCGGCTTTTCCTTAACTAAACCAATAAAAAACTAAATTATGAAAAAATCATCGGCCGAAAGGTACTGCAGGAATGAGCAAAATAAAAGGACAATTATGTTATCCCTTATCCTCGTTTTTCAAACACAACCGGCAACCGTTGTAGCCCTGCCGCATTAATTTGTCCGCCTTACGCTTAGTGGAATAGCTGCCGTTGGTAATCATGCTCAACCTGCAGAAGCTATTATCACTATTCAGATCATGGATTTCCTTAGTTCCATGATTCACGTAATACCTGAACTCAACCCCGAAAACAATTTCGAGAAATGCCTGATACCAATTTAATCCTTTCATGTTCGTTATTTTGAAATTAATAATCCTGTGGTTAATCCCGCCAATCCCCAAAGCCACGGCTTTTCATACCACTTTGTTTCTTTCAAAATGGTTATGTTATTGCCGCCAACAATTGCAGCATTCAAATCAGCAAGGGAAACTGTTACCATTGTACCTTTTCGGTTCCGGTGCTGAACTATGTCAATGCTTGTGCGGTAATAGTAATCGAAGTTTACATTTTCGGGCGTTACGTTGCCATTCAATGCAAGGTAATTGTTGCTCCAATTAAACCTTTGCAGAGAGATCGTGTCTTTTCCCGAAATAAAAGTTGTATCGTGTATTGCAGCCTGGCCGGTTCCAACCGATTCAAGCTTCAGTTTTAGCGCGTTCGTGATCTTGCGCCACTCAATGTCTTTGGCCTTTAATTTTTTTAGGTTCCACCCGGCAATTTCAAGTGATTCCTGAAGGTTTGCATGGCTCACTTCAACTACTGAAAGCCGGTAATTCAGTTCACCGTTACGGTCCTTAAATACTGAAATAGAATCATTCAGGACTGCTATTTGCACAGCCTGTAATTGGTTCTGGTCGGTCAGCCGGTTAATTTTCCGGTGCTGCCAGCCGATATACAGAAAGGTTCCGAGAATCAGAACTACTGCAACAATAAGGATAATTCTATTCGTTCTCATTTCATCACTTTTTGTAAATAACTGTCATACTTTTCTATAAATAATTTTCCGCTAACGCAATAATCAGCCAAAGCCGATATGCTTTCCTTGCTGCGTATTGTTTTATAAAACCCATCACCTTCACGACTTCCACCATTGTTCGTATTACCTTCCAAGCAGTAGTAGTTATTCTTGTCCTGTCCTACAATCAGCACAATATGTCCGTACCTGCCAAGATTCCTGTAATACAACGCCCCAACCATTCCACGAACATCAAAACCAACCGGCACCTGCCCGAACTGTTTTTTCCATACCACATTTTGCGTAAA
>JAIFNJ010000047.1 GCA_020047835.1 Bacteroidota bacterium | reverse complement strand
CCTTTGTTTTTATATCGGCCTGAAGAATCTGCCCGGTGCCAATGTAGAGTTTTCCTTTCTCTGCCCATAATCCATTCGGACTGACGATCAGCTTATCTTCCAGCCACACGACCAACTGATCATTGGTCAAAATGTAAACTTTGTTGTCGCGCGTGTCCGAAACAAAAATTGTTCCGTCTTCGGCAGCTGTAACATCATTCAGAAATATTGCCTTTTCCTGTTTTATGCGTTTGGTAATTTTGGCCTCTTTCATATTGATGATTACCAATTCATCAATGTCGGCTACATACAGATTCCCATTGTAAATAGCTAGCCCTTTGGGCGCATTAAGTCCGCTTATCCAATTTAGCGTTTTCACTTTTCCATCAATACCCAATATGGAAATAAAGCCATTACCATCTTTTTCAGAGGCCTGACCATTAATGTTACTGACGTAAATGCTGTTTGTTTGAGAATCATACAAGACCGACTCGGGTGTTTTTAATCCATCGCTGGTCGTCCATTGAGGAGTGAGTGTTTGCGAGAATGAGTTCAGTACTAAAAATGAAAGAACAAGCAAAGAAAAGATTCGTAGTTTCATGGAATTAAATTTTTAATTTTGACTATCTAATTAAAAAACAACAGAGATTCAAATAAGTTATTCATACTAAAAAATATTTTCATGAAACTATTCACAATCTGCTTATTCAGCTTTTTTTTGATGACACAGGGCGCTGAAGCCAAAAAACATATCCTTTATGTGGGAACCTATACCACAGGAATGGCTGAGGGTATTTTTGTTTATTCGTTTAATGATCAGACCGGACGACTGGTAAATTTAAAAATGCCAATCGTGTGTAATAACCCTTCCTTTTTAACTATTTCTGCTGACAAGAAATTTTTGTATTCGGTTGACGAGGTTGATGATCCGGATAAGAATAACAGTGGAGGAATTTCTGCTTTCAGGATTGAAGAAAAAGGTAGGCTTACCTTCCTCAATCATGTACAAACGAACGGTGCGAATCCTTGTCATGTTGGTATTTCTCCCGATGGAAAGAGACTGGTCGCTTCAAATTATTCAGGTGGAAATCTATCGGTATTTAATGTTTTGCCCAACGGTAGTCTTTCTGAGATGGTTCAGCGCATTCAACATGAGGGTAGTGGGCCGTTTCCGGGCAGGCAATCCGAGCCCCATGCGCATTCGGCCCGGTTCGATGCTACTGGTAAACTTTTATTTGCTGCCGATTTAGGTATCGACGAATTAAAAATTTATCGTGTTGGTGCGGGCGAAGTTCCATTGAAACCCGATGCCCAACCTTTTATTAAGCTTTTCCCAGGATCAGGTCCGCGCCATTTTGATTTTTCATCTGACGGACGATTTATCTATGTTATTAATGAATTGAATTCGAGCGTTGCTGTTATCATGAAATATGGGGGCGAATGGAAGACGGTTCAAACCATAAAAACAGTACCCAAAGATTATATAGGTGAAAGTTGGTGTGCTGACATTCATTTATCGGTTGATGGCCGATTTGTTTACGGGTCGAACCGTGGCCATAACAGCATTGCTGTTTTTAAGCGCGACAATACCAGTGGAAAATTGGAAATGGTGCAGACCGTATCGGTTGAAGGAAATTGGCCGCGTAATTTCACTCTCGACCCAACCGGGCAATTTTTATTGGTTGCCAACCAAAAGAGCAACGATATCACGTTTGTTTGCAGTTTCTGAAATAGAGAATTTCTCAGATTAAAATATGGCTTAAAAGTATTCTGAACCCGATACCTATTAAAATTATCCCACCAATAATTTCCATTTGTTTTCCTAGTTTTCCACCTAGCTTTTTGCCAAACAGCATACCAATCATCGAAACTAAAAAAGTTACTGCACCGATTATGAATATTGCCAAATAGATGTTTATTGTAACAAAAGCGAAGCTAATTCCAACCACCAAAGCATCAATACTGGTAGCAACAGCCATTCCCAGAAGCACCATTGTTTTTAACGGATTAGAGCTGCTAGCATCCTTTTCTTTGACAAAGCTTTCATAAATCATTTTAAATCCAAGCAAAAATAACAACCCGAATGCAATCCAATGATCATAGTCGCTAATCAGATTTTCCACTTGTTTCCCCAATATATAACCCAATAATGGCATGAGCGCCTGAAAAAATGAAAGCGTAGCTGCAATTTTAACTCCTTGCCAGAACCGAATGTAACTTATTGACAATCCGGTGGTTATAGAAACAGCGAATGTGTCGAATGAAAGCCCAATTGCAATTAAAAGTATTGTAAAAATATCCATAGAAAAAAATAAAATGCAGCCGGGCAATAGGATCCCGGCTGTAAACTTAGGAGCTAATCAAACAAATCGGATAACCAGTTTTTTTGTTTATGATGTTTGTAATAATCACTGTCGTTATGGTATTTATGGCGATCATGATCGCTGTGATGCTGATTAAACGATTGATTGGATCCATAAAACCGGTTTTGGCCTTCAGGAGTCGATCGCTCAATTATTTTGTCGAGCTCTCCGCGATCGAGCCAGATTCCGCGGCATTTAGGGCAGTAATCAATTTCGATGCCCTGCTTGTCGGATATGACGAGGGCCACGTGGCAAATTGGACAGTTCATGTTAATGATGATTTAAGTGATTGATTTGTTTTTCTTTTTGAGGAAAAATGATCGAAAGTACAATGGATACGATCAATATTCCCAGTATTGTTAAGAGCGAATAGACAATTGGAATTTTATAAAATCCGACAATGACCATTTTTACACCTACAAAAACCAGAATGGCCGATAAACCATATTTGAGGTAATGAAAATATTGGGTTATTCCGGCAAGTGCAAAATATAAAGCCCGCAGCCCCAAAATAGCGAAAACATTAGAGGTGAAAATGATAAAGCTGTCGCTTGATATGGCAAGAATGGCCGGAATAGAATCAACAGCAAAGATCAGGTCGGTAAATTCAACAACCAACAATACAATAAATAAAGGAGTTGCTACTGTTTTTGAGTTTATTTTTACGAAAAAATTACCACCGTGCATTTGCTCCGTCACCGGAAAGAACTTTTTGAATAACCTGACCAATGGATTTTTGTCCGGTGTAACTTCTTCGTCTTTGTGGAAAAGCATCTTGATTCCGGTAAAAACCAGGAATGCGCCAAAAATATAGATGATCCAATGAAACCGGCTGATCAGGGCAACTCCGGCAAAGATGAAAATGGCGCGCATAATCAATGCTCCCAGTATTCCCCAAAATAAAACTTTGTGCTGGTATCTGGGTTCAACTTTGAAAAATGTAAACAGCATTATAAACACAAACAGATTATCTACGCTCAACGATTTTTCAATGAGGTAACCGGTAAGAAATTCAAGAGCTTTTTCTTTACCCATAAAAATGTAAATGCCATAATTGAAAATTAAGGCCAGTGAAATCCATACGGCACTCCAGATAAGCGCTTCCTTAATTTTCACTTCATGCGATTTGCGGTGAAAAACACCCAGATCGAGGGCCAGTAACAGGACTACGAAAGCAATAAAACCAATCCAAACATAAATGTCAATAATCATATTTTAATTTTTAAAGTAGATACTTAATTAATACAAAACCCCCAACCAAAGCTCCGGTAAAACCTATTGCCAGAAAATTGAAGTATTTTTCTATAAACCGCTTAATTCCCGGTCCAAATTTCCAGATCAGAAATGCAATCAAAAAGAATCGTGTTCCGCGGCTAATTACCGATGCAATAAAAAACATGATCAGGTTGAGGTCAAACACGCCAGCAGTTATGGTAAAAACTTTGTATGGAATAGGAGTGAAGCCGGCAGTAAAGATGACCCAGAAATCCCATTCATTAAACAGGGCCTTGATGCTGTTGAATAGCTCGATTGAAAATCCAGGTATATTGTTGAAAAAGAAATTGGCAAATGAGGTAAATTCTCCATTAGCCGCAATCCAGGTATAATGACCTAATCCATAACCTACAAACGCACCAAGAACAGATCCTGCGGTGCAGTTTAATGCAAATCGGAACGATTTTTCCTGACTTCCTAAAGCCAGCGCAATGAGCAATACGTCCGGAGGTATTGGAAAAAAAACGGATTCGACAAATGCAAGAGTGAAAAGTGCCAATGGTCCATATGGTGTCTCAGCCCATTTTAATATCCAATCATATATTCTTTTTAGTCCATTCATTGAAAATATATATAAAAGTGTTTCTTTTAGTTTATTTGGAAGTTCCTCTCCACAATTTGTTCAGAAAATCAGTTAGGGCTTCCACTATTCCCTGTACACCGTTTTGATCGACGAATCCGATTAATTTTGAGATGATAGGCAGTAAAATAACAATTGCAGCAATTAAGATTGCCAGAATCAGAATGATTGTGATTAGGATTGCCAGCTTTAGTTTTCGGCTTTTTTTAAGGTATTCCAGAAAATACTGTAATTTATAATTAATGTGGTTGCTCCGATAGGAAGGACACATGTTTTGAGCATAATGTGGTCTTTCCTGGTACCTGTGATTTGAATAACTTTGATGATTAGTTCGCTTGTTTTCGAAAATATTATTGTATTCCATGGCAAGAACTATTTAAATGATGAATTGAACCCATTTTTTACTATTGAGTTAAAATTAAAGTAAAGAATAGCTTTCCGATGAATATCGGAATGGCCTTTTTATCAGAAATTTAAACTGAAATTATTTTTCAGGAATGCCTGGGCGGTTGCCAGCTCGAATGGGTGAATTGTGCCAATAAAAAACCGTTGCCTGAAACCGGTATTTGTGTCACTGGTTCCGGAGCAAAACATGGCTCGACGACGTGATTAATATGGTCATCATCAAAAGAATCCACATCACTCAAAATAGTATTATCCTCACAATTTCTTTCGTCAGAAATTTCGATGCCATAGCTGGATAGGCCCGAATAGGAATAAACCTCGAGTCCTAAACAGAAAAGTACAGACATCAGAAATAGAAGTCGGAATAATATGTTCTTCTGTATTTTCATTGGGGTCAAAAATAGTACTTCTGGCGAATTTTCGGTTACCAGAATGTTAAGAGTAGTTAATGAAATTGCTACCTGTTATCCCCTGATGAGGCGAATAAATTCTTCGCGGGTGGCTACCCGTTCGAAAGCGCCCGTAAAATCGGAAGTTGTGGTAGTCGAATTTTGTTTCTGAACGCCACGCATTTGCATACAAAGGTGCTGCGCCTCAATTACAACAGCTACTCCCAGCGGATTAAGGGTTTGCTGAATGCAATCTTTTATTTGTGTGGTCAATCGTTCCTGAACCTGCAACCTGCGGGCATAGGCATCAACAACACGGGCAATTTTGCTAAGTCCGGTAA
>JAIFNJ010000239.1 GCA_020047835.1 Bacteroidota bacterium | reverse complement strand
CTCCATGGAACGATAGCGCAATTCCTTACTATATCGAGGTTTTCGTGTATAATCAATTTGTTTAATCCGGAATCGGTTATTTCCTGAATGGGTAGGAACTTTAACGGTATATTCATTTGAACCCGCCGTTCCTTTACCTTCAATTTCGGCTACTTTTACCCATTTATTCCAGCGGAATTGCTCAACAATAAATGGCAACGAACCACTTTCCAGGGTTGCGGTCCAAACCAAATTGCCGGCTTTATCAATTTTAAGTAAGTTGGCTTCAAAGGTGCTTTGTGGTTTGAGTACTTCTGGATTTATAACTTTTGGAACACAATCATCTTTATGTTTAATAATGATAACCACTTTATCCCCTTTGGTAAATTGAAAAACGGTTAAATCAACTTCAAATGCACTGGAATTTATTTCATCGGTAGATAATCTGCCATTCACCGTAACCTCAAATACGCAAAAACCGACCCCTGAAGACGCAAAAGGGTTCATTACGTAAATATTTTTCCCTTGGTAAACCCCCTTTAATACAATCTCGCTTGATGCAAAAATACTATGAGTTATTAAAATCAAAAAGATAACGACCAGTGCTTTTTTCATTCTTTATTATTTAATTACCAGCAAGTTATATAACGTTTTCTGTATTCTTAAACTAAATCATGGTTGGCTATAATTGCTCAAACGTTTTAGAAAATATAAACAAATTACGTTTGGTTAGCCATTTTTTGTTGAACAACCAAAACTAATATAAATATTTATTTTATGAAAATATGAATCTTCTAAATTATGGCCAAAAAAATAAAAAGCACAACAATTTTTGTAATTAAAGGCAATTATAAACATTTAATGCCATAAAAACAACGGTTTCAATAAAAGCGGGAAACCCTATTGTTAGTAGAGAATCGTTATATTTGCAACGGTCAATGATTCGTGACAATACTTTTTAATAACGAATCTGAGGTATTGATTTTATTATTGTGTATAAAATCTGTTTAGCGTAACTAAATTTCTAAAAATTCACGACTGCGATTAATCAAAAAATATTTCATTTCCAGATTGATTATTTTGTTACTTTGCTGAAAAATTTGAATTATGGTACTTAATTATATTCATTGGCACGTAAATCCTGAAATTTTTAGTATTGGCGAATTTGCTCCCCGCTGGTATGGTTTATTGTTTGCAATGGCTTTTGTAGTGGGCTATTACATTATGCTCCGATATTTTAAGCGCGAGGGTATCAAACAAGATGTTTTAGATAGCCTTACCATGTATATGTTTTTAGGTGTATTGCTGGGAGCCCGTTTAGGACATTGTTTGTTTTATGAGCCACAGTATTATTTAGCGCATCCTATAAAAATTTTAATGGTTTGGCAAGGCGGTTTGGCAAGTCATGGTGCTGGGTTTGGTATGCTTATAGCCTTATATTTATTTGTCAGAAAACACAAAAAAAACTATCTCTGGTTATTTGATCGCGTGGTTATTGTGGTAGCTCTTTCAGGGTTATTTATACGAACCGGAAACTTAATGAATTCTGAAATTTATGGGCATGAAACCCAATTACCTTGGGGTTTTATTTTTGAATTACGAGGCGAAACCATGCCAAAGCACCCTACTCAGCTTTATGAAGCGATAAGTTATTTGCTAATTTCCGTATTGCTCTTTTGGCTGTTGGAGAAAACTTACAAAAAGGAGCGCCATGGTTTTATTTTCGGACTGTTTCTGGTAATCTTTTTTACTGCTCGCTTTTTTATTGAATTTTTAAAAGAAGATCAAGTGGATTTTGAAGCAACCATGAAACTAAATATGGGACAGTGGCTTAGCATTCCTTTTTTTCTGGCGGGAATTGCACTCATAATTTATTCATTACGAAATAAACCGGTGGCTAATACCTCAAAAAAGACATCATGAAAAAGCTTGGTTTGTTTATCGTTTTCTTTGGGTTGCTAACCTCTTGTACTAAAGAGGATGCATTAACCATTGTTTATCCAAAAGAATATTTGCCGGCTTATCCCGGCTCCTGGTGGGTTTATAGCAATGGCGAGCGGGTTACGGTGCAGCCCGAATATGTGGCGCACAGCTATCAGCCTTCAATAAATTCAAATGATTACACCAGCGAAAAACTGGTGCCCTGCATTGACGGAAATTACCTGTATGAATACAGCATAACCCAATATTCCACTTTGTATCCAATAAAAAAACTATTGGAAGAAAGCGTTTCTCAAAAACCATGGATTGTAAATGAAGTAAACGGTGAAATCATTTATCGGCAAACAATTAAGAAATTAGACTCCATGTACATTTATAAACCATCATTCGGTGCTCCAGTTGTTGATACGTTGTTTAAAAGTGTATTGGTGGTAGTTGAATTTTCCGATACGCTTACCGCTGCCAAATGGAATACCAAGGAGTATTATGCCAAAAATGTGGGACTTATTTGTACCGAGATAAACAATCCGTTTGATACCTTGAACCCAGTGATTCAAAAGGTAATTATTGATTACTATATCAATTATTAAAAATAGGCGCAACACCAAAAAGAGTTAATTTTTTCATTTGTTTTACCACAAATAAAACAGGTTAACCGTTTATAGCAAATTCAACAAATGGGAATTGCACTGAAAAATCTGGCTCAGCGAATCATTCAAAGCTTTCCGTTTTGTTTCCACGATGAGTTGGTGTTTTATAAACCTGAGGCTTTTGATAATTCCCTTTTTATGAATAAACTGGGTGCTGAGTATAAAACCACCGTTTTTAATGATGGTTTTGTAGCATCAGTTCCTAATCCTCTTTCAAAGATTCCCTTAAAAGTTACCTTTCGGTTTCAACCCGACCCTATTACCGGGAAGGTTTCCTTTACCTTATCACTCTTCGAATTAAACCTTTCGCTACTCCTTTTTTTTGCCTTAGGACTGTTTTTCAGATTCTATCAAAACCCGCTTTTCTCCAATTTAGCTATCGTCTTCGGTATTCTCTTTTATTTAATCAGCATTCACACATCGGTTACCGGGATTAAAAGAAGTATTATTCAAATTTCAGGAACTACCTATGATTTGGGTGAGCTGGAATTATGGAAAAAGCAGCAGGAGTGGATGAAAAACGAATTGCTATGTCCGGCTTGCGGGGAACCTAAAAACCCTTACAGCTATCACTGTGTAAGTTGTGGAATTTACTTTGCCACTCCTTCAAAACATAACGAAAAGGTGCAGGTAAATACTACCGGAACAGAAAACATTCATTATCATTACAGCAAAAAAAATGAGAAAAATAGCCGCTAACCTCATTTTTCCCATTTCAAAACCTCCAATTAAAAACGGATATTTGGTTTTATCTGCCGATGGTGAAATTCTTGACCTTGCCGGAGGTGGAGAATCGTTGAACGAAATAGCCGGATTGGAATTTTATAGCGGTGTTTTAGTGCCCGGTTTTGTGAATACACACTGCCAATTGGAGTTGTCCCATCTGAAAGGTAAAATTCCGGCAGGAATTGGCATGCCTGATTTTTTTAAGCAGATAACTCTGCTCCGACTGCAAAACCCCGATATTTTTGAAGAGAAAGTCGAAAAAGCCTTGCGATATATGTGGAGTCATGGAATTAATGTATTAGGAAACAAAATGAATACAAAAAAAACCATAGCGCTCAAACATTCCTCCTCCATAGTGGGTGAACTAATCACATTGCAAAAAAAATTTCCTGAAATTCCGTTTAATGAATTGCTGTTATGGGCAACTTTAAATGGAGCTCGGGCTTTAGGAATGGAAGCAGAATATGGAAGTTTTGAAAAAGGTAAAAAACCCGGAGTGTTACTTATTAATGGTTTCGATTTTAAAAACAACCGACTTAATAGTTCTGCTGAAGTTACCCGGCTGGTTTAATATTGAAGTACCACACCTTTAATCAGTAAAATTAGCTGATGCCGTTTTCTTTAAGAATTTTAACCAACGTAGGAGTATAGTGAGCAAGATATTCAGGATACATCTTTTTTAAATAATTATACAAATTTATGAATACCTCTTCGTTGGGGTTATCGGTATAACTTTCTTTAAAATATTTTAGCTTGCCCAAAAATTCATTGTGTTTTTCCCTAAAGAAGGAATAATCCAATTCGCTCAAGCTATTTACCAGCATTTTTTCTTTTAAGAGGTATTCATCTGCAAAATGAAGTAATGCAAAGAAAATAAGATTCCCTTTTTCCTTAAAGGTTTTCTCAGCAATGCAATCACCCAATAAATTAATGATTTCTAAAAACCGCTGATGTTGCTTGTCAACAGAGCTTAACCCAACACTATATTCCTCTTTCCACTTAAATATTGCTGTCTTCATCTTGCTTGGGGTTTAGTGGCTTCAAAAATAGAATAATATGCTCCCTATCAAAATGACATAAATCATATATAAAGGGTGGAACTTATCAACGATTAAGGTGTTAAAATACATCTCATAGGGAATTATACTTTCGCTGTTGCATCAGTTACCCAAACTAGAAACTTAATTATTCAAAGTATATTTGCAGTTAATGAAAATTAAACAAACCATATTGATAGCGCCCCTTGATTGGGGTTTGGGACATGCAACCCGCTGTATTCCTTTAATCAGGCAATTTGTGCTTGAAAATCATACGGTTATTTTGGCGGGTCAAGGTTCCTCTTTATCGCTGTTGCAACAGGAATTTCCCAACCTACAAACCCTTCATTTAAAAGGTTATAAGGTTAGTTATTCAAGCTCGGGTCTGTTATTTTTAAAACTTTTATTACAAATGCCTCTTTGGGGAATCTCAATTATTATCGAACACTTAAGATTGAGGTCTTTGGTAAAAAAATTAGGTGTTACTACGGTGGTTTCCGACAACCGCTATGGATTGTGGCATCCAAAAACGCTCAATGTTTTAATATCGCATCAACTTTTTATTAAATTACCTCATAGCCTAAAATGGCTGGAACCGACATTACACCAATTTACAAGAATCCTTATTCAACGCTTTCATGAATGCTGGGTTCCCGATTTTGAGGATTACAACCTAAGTTTAGCTGGCGATTTATCGCATGGCAAAATATTGCCAAAAAACGTCAAATACATTGGACCTTTATCCCGATTTTATAGGTATGAACCCCCAACCAATGAAAATATGCCAACAACTTTTCCAGATATTTTAGTTCTTATTTCAGCACCGGAACCTTTCCGATCTGTGTTTCAACAGCAAATGATTATGCACTATTCCCAAACGGAACAACAGGTATTACTGGTTTGTGGACAGCCAAACAATAATTCCAAACCACCCCATAACCCTCTTCCAACTTCCGAAAAATTAAAACATGTTCCCCATTTATCAACTCCGGAACTCTATTTTTACCTAAAACATACTCCTCAAATTATTTCACTAAGTGGATATTCTACCCTTATGGATTTGTATGCCTTGCAACGAACGGCAGAATTAATTGCCACTCCCGGACAAACGGAACAAGAATATTTAGCCGAATGGTGGAGTAAAAGAAAAAACACTACCACAAGTCAATCCATTCGCCAATAAAATTGAAAAAGGCCACCCATTGGGCAGCCTTTCCAATAATCAAAATTTGAATGTTAGCTTTTAAAAAGTGGATCTAAACCAATGGTTCCAACTAGGCTTTCAAGATAAGCCGCAGAAGATACTTCGCCTAAACATTTTTTAGCTTTTTCCCTTCGGCCTTTTATGTCCATTTCAACCACAATGTCTGAATTATCCGGATTGGCAATAAATTTTTTTAAATACTCAATTTGAGTAGTATAAAAATTACATTCTCTTTTCTGTTTTAAAACCAATCGTTCCTTATACCAATCGCTATTAATTACCAATTCTCTGTTAAAATACTTACGCAATTCCGGATGGCTAATCTCTTTCCCTTGATAATTTCCATAAGCCATAATATGTAATAATATTTTAAGTGGTGGAATAGCCGCTTCAACACTGCCATCTTCAAAATAGGACAAAGCCACTTTTTGCTGAGCCTCAACAATGTTATTAATGCCATCAACATAATCTTCCATGCCTTGCAATTCCGGTTTGAGCATTCGTTCTGTGAAAACGGCCAACGGTTCATCAAACAGCCGGTTCATACAGCGGAAAGCAAAGTTTTCTGTAATACGATAGCCCAAGCGACTTGCCAATACTTTTTTTTCTTTGTATTCAAAGTCCTCCAGTTTTTCAAGGCAATTGTTGGCTATCAGGTTTTTAGGATCACGATCTTCGGGCATCAGGCGCGACCATATTTCAGGAATAAGGATGCTGATGTCGTGGTCGAACCGATTTTCGGAACCAATAAAACCGGCAGCGGAGCTAAAGCCTTGATATTCTGTCAGTAGGTATGATAACAAGGCATTATTCAAATCGGTAGTTGTTACCAACATGTTAAACGGTCCTTTGGTGAGCGCTCCTTCGGATCCAGCACCCGTGGTAGAAGGCGATTTTCCAGTAAGGCTACAGATAAAATCCATAAATAACTCAGGAAGCTCCTGATAGTGAATTGGATTATAAACACTTAACGGACGAATGTTGGCCTTTTTATTGGCTGGATTATTTCGCCGTCCGGGCAAAACAGCATTAACTGGATAATACACCGGATCGCTGCTTTTCATTTTACGGAATAATCGAACACCCACGTCAGCCAAATAACTTTCCTTGCTTTCTTCCTTGAATCGGTTTTTTTCCAAATACCTTGGGTTTTGGGTGGGTTCACCATCTACAATCCTGGTGTGCGAAGGGGTCACAAAATATAAGTCATCATCGCTTTCCACCACTTTTTTAATTAAATCTTTCACCGGATCGGTGTATTCTTCAAAGCTTATCGCATCGTTATACAGTTCTAAGGCATTCTCTTTAGTTAGTGGTTCATAGTTGGTTATAAAGGTATTACCTTGCACAATATCGTACTCGGCCTCCTTATCGTATCCCCGAATTATTGCATCATCGGGTCGTTGAAAAAAATAACTTTCGCAATTGGTAACCAGTTTAACACTTTTGTTTGTATACTGCGGGTTCAGGTTTTTTAATTGCGAAACCGGAATGGTAATAGAGGCCGTAATATCATCCTCCATCTGCACTTTTTGCGAAGGAATAAAGTCGGATCGCAATTTATGCAAATACCAATTTCCTTCTTCATTGAAACCAATACGCACATTGCTCGAAACAACTGGGTTATTATTAAACCGGAGTGCATGTCCCTTTCTGCCATTAACTATTTCAACCGTAAATTTGTCTTTCCATGTGCTGGTTTCTTCATCAGTACGATACAACCGCTTAATATATAGAACCAGCGGACGGATGTGATCCGGTATTCCTTTAAGAAATGCATTGTACTCATCACTGTATTGATCAGATGGCGTCAACAATTTTACCGCGCTACCCAGTGTGCGCTCCGTGCTGAGGAAAGGTCTGGATTTTTTTGCATCGGGGCGAATGTTTTTCCAGCGGTGTGAATAATCCATATTGATTAGCAAATCGGCTTGCATGGCGTCTTTTTCCAAGTCATCAATATAAAAAGAACCATACAGAATGGCATTTTGCATCGATTTTGAAATTTCCGACTTACCACCACCCGATACCGTACTTGGTTTATGACAAAATACTCCTTCGGGAGCTGTATCTACAATTCGCCACAAATTCTGATACGGGTGTTTGGTTAATCGGAACTTATGCCCGGTAGGGTGCACGTAAGTTTTTTGAGGCGACAGGTTTAACTGAACCTCTTTGTTTTTATTCTTCCAGCTGATATTTCGTTTTTGTATATCAAAATCGGCATGCTCAGGAATATAAATTATATCGGAATATTTATTATCAACAGCATAGCCATCGGGGTATAGGGTTACAGAATTTCCTAAAAGGTTAATTGCATTTTCAAAGGTGTATCCCGGTTTAAATTTAGAGGTAAAAATATTTCCATATACTTTGTCCATCATGTTACCACATGGAAAAGCAATGGTTCCTCCGGCATGTTCCTCTTCAACCAATCCGTAAAGATTAGCTGAATAGCTGATTTGTGTCTTTATTTCCTTTTTTGAATATCCATAATAATTGTCGGCTATAAGTGTAATTACCACTCCCCGGGCATCGCGACAGGTAAGTTTAAATGCCTGACCATCATTATATAACTCATTTTCCTCTTTCCAGCACATTCCATCTCTTTTCTGCCGCGGACTAGCATCACTAACATGGGGCAACCCAATTTCTTTCTTTTTAAGTAAGGTTAAATGGGGTGCCAGAACCATGCATCCGGTATGTCCGGTCCAGTGTTCAACATCCAACGCCGAATCGTTAATAGCTAGATTATGGTCGCCAGCATTTCCAAAAATGGTTTCCACAAAATCGAGGTTACTGGCAAAACTTCCTGGTGCAAAAAACCTCAATTCCATGCTCTTTTCACTAATAACGCCTTTAACTTCAGGACAAACTACTGGACGCATTAACAGTGAAATCATCACCTTGGCTTGCTCTTTCTGATTGGCCGTGAAGGGCAATATTTTTAAGTCTTCGGGTGGATTAAAAGCATGGTGAAGCAAGTGGGCAAAAGCAATTTTTGGAACCTCTTTTTTGTCAGGCGGTACTGGCAATCCTCCCCGAACTATATGAAACGTTCCTTTGGTTGTGCGTTTGTCTTTTGCCGGGTTATTTAAAATTCCTTGTTTTAAACGATACGAACTTACGTATTGGTTTTTAAACAAATTACCATCGGGCGGAAGGCTTATTTCCCGGGCTAATCCTTTTTGATTCAGTACTAAGGTGTTTTGAGGGATGCGATACGATTTTTCAAATCCCACTTCCTTCAGATAATCATCCAAAAAGCTCTGTATGCGGGCATCAGCCGGAGAAAGATGACCGGATAATAAGCGCGATTTTTCTTTGAAACTCTTGATTAAATCTTCGGTAAGAGATATAAAACGGGCATTCGAATATTTCGTTTTTGCATCGTCGGTGTCATAAAACAGGGGCTGACCCAATGCGGCCAATTGCAGATTGATATATTGAATCATATCTCTCCTGTCTTTTTTCGTATACTTAAGTTCTTTTTGCATGTTCAAATTTTTAAGTTCCAAAAATAGCTATTTGCCAAATGATCCGGCACAGAAATTATAACAAAAATCATGATTTTTGTTATAATTTATAACAAACAAAATGGATTTTTGTGGAATTTATAAACTTGAGCTTTTGGGGGAAAATTTTTTTTGGGAAATAAAAGTTAGCTTTTGAGGAATATATCTTAATTAAAAGTTTTGAATTTAAATGGTTTGTATAAATTTGAGGTTCACAAAAATCCGTTATTTAAAAAATTATCTATGAAAAAATTAAACTTGTTTACTTTGTTTCTTTTATGCACTGCAACTCTCATGGCACAAAGCAGGAAAGAGTTGAAAGAAGCCAATATAAGTAATCAAACGGAATGGAAATACGACTACTCCAGCGGCAAAGAGGTAAAATACAAAGTAGCTGAATACATATATGATGCAAATGGAAATGTACTGCTTGAAAAAACGTTTAATGAAAAAGGAACGTTGGAAACTTATTTTGAACGTGAATACGATAGCAATGGGAACCAGATTGTTGAAATCACCTATGATACTAAAGGCAAGGTTTTAAAGCGTGAAGAATTTAAGTTTGAAGGGAAACTTAAAGTTGAAAAAAAGACATTTACCCCTGATGGAAAATTGAAAAGTAAAAAGATATACGAGTACAAGACATTTTAGATGTTCGAATCATTAAAACAGGCTTTAAGAATAAATTCAACGCATGAACCGATTCATTGAAAAATATAAGAACCCCGTTTTCAATGAGTTAATACTTGTTGCTGGATTTGGGGTTCTTTCTATTTTAATTGGTCAAATTCAGTTTTATATTCCCAATGTTGATGGTGGTGTTAGCGATTTTCGCGAAATTGCCCTACTCATTGGAGTTTTTTATTTTCGCTATTGGTTTTCCATTCCATTAATCAGCCTTATAACAACATTGGCCACCCCAGCCAATGGTTCCTATTTTTCAACGTTCAGCATGCATCTTGTTGCATTATTAGCAGCTTTTTACTTTTTTCAATACCTTGATAAGCAAAAAATAAATCGTTTTTTATCGGGCGTATATTGGTTTTTATTTACCCTTGCATACTATACATTGTTTTTAATCCCAATCATGGCTTTAACCAGTCATTTTGTGGGAGCTATTGATGATGGGGGCTTGATTGCCAAGTATTTTCATATAGTAAGTTTAGTAAAGTTTGAGATTACTTCGACCGCCGCTGTTACTTCGCTCTACTTTTTAAACCTCAAGGCAACTCTAATTCTAAAGCAACAAAATCTGGAGCTTAAAAAAGCCAAAGAAAAAGCCGAAGAAGGAGAGCATTTAAAAACGGCTTTTCTACAAAACATTTCACATGAAATTCGCACACCTTTGAATGGCATTGTGGGTTTTAGCCGATTATTGCAGAATGAATATGAAAAAGTCCCTCCGATTTCAAATTATACGCAAACCATTCTGAGTTGCAGTAATCAATTACTTACTATTGTACATGATATCATCGATATCTCGCAAATATCTACCCAACAAATGGAATGGCTCGTTTCGGAAAGAAAACTAAGTCAATTGATGCAAGAACTGGATGTGGCTCTTAAAACTAAATCCCAAGAAAAAAAGATAGTTGCTCATTTTACTATTAATGGAGATTCCAACACGATGATTAGTACCGATCAATATAAATTGGAACGGGCATTATATCACTTGATAGATAATGCCATTAAATATGGTCAAAATAAGGATATTTCTATCCAAGCCACTGCTACAGATCATGCAATTGAGTTTCAAATACAGGACCAGGGTCTTGGAATTGCTGACAACAACCGTGAGATTATATTCGATAATTTCCGCCAGATTGAAACTGGTCTTACCCGAAATTATGGAGGTAACGGGCTTGGTCTTGCCATAGTAAAAGGATTCATATCATTTATAGGGGGAGAAATTCAACTCTTTTCGAAGCTGGGCGAAGGCTCCCGGTTTGTTATCAAAATACCAAAATCTGCTCCAACATCCGAGCCCAAATAGCGGTTCAACTTCAATTTATTTCATCAAAAACTTGTTCTTTTTGTGAATGATCTTTTTCGTAAAAAACGATGCGGTTTTCATTTATTTTTCGTTTGAATCAATATCTTTGGTAACCATTTTATTGATATAAAATATTCGGATAAAATTCAATGCAAAAGCCTGAACCCATTATTACCATCGAACATGTTTCGCATTCTTTTGGCGATAAAATTGTTCTTGATGACATTAATTTAGTAGTCCGAAAAGGAGAGTTTGTTACCATATTGGGTCCATCGGGTTGCGGTAAAACCACGCTGCTCCGACTAATCGCCGGATTCCAGAAAGCATCGGAAGGGAAATTTACCATTGCCGGAATCGATGTTACGGAAACACCACCGCATCACCGACCGGTAAACACCGTATTTCAGAAATACGCGCTGTTTCCCCATCTCAATGTATATAATAACATTGCGTTTGGTTTAAACCTGAAAAAACTACCTTCATCTGATATTAAAAGGAAAGTAATGCACGTTCTGAAAATGGTTAGCATGACTGATTATGAAGAGCGAAATGTGGATTCCCTTTCCGGTGGTCAGCAGCAGCGGGTAGCCATTGCAAGGGCAATTGTTAACGAACCCCAGGTATTACTTCTTGACGAACCGCTGGCAGCCCTTGACCTGAAAATGCGCAAGGACATGCAAATGGAAATACGGGCGATGCACAAAAAACTGGGAATTACTTTTGTTTACGTTACTCACGACCAGGAAGAAGCATTAACCCTGAGCGACACCATTGTGGTAATGAGCGAAGGAAAAATACAGCAGATTGGGACACCCACCGAAATTTACAATGAACCTGCTAATGCTTTTGTAGCCGACTTTATTGGCGAAAGCAACATTTTGAACGGGATAATGATTAAAGACCGATTGGTGGAATTTGCCGATCACCAGTTCGAATGCGTAGATAAAGACTTTGGACTAAATGAACCTGTGGATGTAGTTATCCGTCCCGAAGACATCTACATTTTTGAATTATCAGAGGCCGCACAATTTACGGGAACCGTTACTTCTTGCATTTTCAAAGGGGTCCATTACGAGATGATGGTTATAACTCCCGAAGGTTATGAATTCCTGATTCAGGATTACCACAACTTTGAAGTTGGCCGAACCGTGAGTCTTTTAGTGAAGCCCAACGATATTCAGGTAATGAAAAAAGAGCGGCTTTGCAACAACTTTGAGGGAAGTGTGGTTGATAAAAACCAAGTACGTTTTCTGGGCCATAACTTTAAATGTAATGAAATGGGTCAGGTTACTAATGGAACCAAAGTAAAAGTTACTATTGATTTTAATAAAATAATTCTTCAGGATAACCAGGAAGATGGAATGATACGCGGTGAAGTGAGGTTTATCCTCTACAAAGGTGACCATTACCACCTTACCGTGGTTACAAACAATCAGGAACATATTTTTGTGGATACCATTGATGTTTGGGATGATGGTGACCGCGTAGGAATAACCATACCACCCGAATCGATTCAAATAATAAACCAATAATCCAAAGATACGGTGCAGCGAAACTTAATATCATTCATTGGATTACGAAGGAATTGGTCCATCCCCTACCTTCTTTTTTTAGGTTTTTTTGTTATTATTCCCCTTTGTTTAATTGTATATTATGCTTTTACCAGCCACGACGGTACTTTTACCCTAAACAACTTTCGTAAATTCTGGATGCATCCCGAGGCAATGAATACCTTTATTTTTTCAATCGGGATTGCTTTAATAACTACGGTTCTTTGTTTGATTCTAGGTTATCCAGCGGCCTATATACTCAGCCGGATGGAATCGCGAAAAGCTCAGATTTTGGTGTTGCTTTTTATTCTTCCCATGTGGGTCAACTTTCTTATCAGAACCTTGGCCACAGTGGCTCTTTTCGATTTTTTAAGTCTTCCGCTTGGAAAAGGATCGCTAATATTTGGAATGGTTTACAACTTCCTGCCTTTTATGATTTATCCCATTTATAACATATTGCAAAAAACCGATTCCAATTTAATTGAAGCGGCACAAGACTTAGGAGCCAATCCCCGGCAGGTTTTTTTAAAGACTATACTTCCACTGTCAGCTCCTGGTATTTCCAGTGGCATTATGATGGTTTTCATGCCGGTTATCTCCACGTTTGCCATTGCTGAATTGTTAACCATCAACAACATCAAATTATTTGGAACCACACTACAAGAGAATATTTATAATGGAATGTGGAATTACGGTGCGGCATTATCGCTGGTAATGCTGCTATTAATAGGATTAACTTCCTTACTTAATAGCGAAGGCACTGAAAATGATTCAGCGGAAGGAGGCCTCATATGATAAGGCGAATCCTTTCAAGATCGTATCTGGGAGCCTTGCTGGTTATGCTCTACGCCCCTATTCTCATCATTATTGTATTCTCTTTTACTGAATCAAAGGTGCTGGGTAACTGGACTGGTTTTTCATTTAAACTATACACCTCTATTTTCAAAAGCGGAGTGCACCACTCCCTGTCGAATGCACTCTGGAACACCCTGATAATCGGTCTTATTGCAGCCTTTGCTTCCATGATTTAAACAGTGCAACTATTGAATACCATTCCTATTTTAAATCCCGATATCATCACCGCCATTTCGTTGTTTCTCTTATTCATAAGTTTGGGCATTTCGCAGGGATATACTACCGTAATTCTGGCACATATTACCTTTTGTACTCCTTATGTAGTGCTCAGTGTATTGCCGCGGCTACGCCGGATGAACGAAAACCTGTATGAAGCCGCCCTCGATTTGGGTGCTACTCCCTATTATGCGCTTCGCAAAATAATGTTGCCTGAACTAAAACCCGGCATGATTAGCGGTTTTATACTGGCTTTTACCTTGTCTATTGACGACTTTGTGGTAACTTTATTCACCATTGGTAACCAAGGATTGGAAACCTTATCGACTTATATTTATGCCGATGCCCGAAAAGGCGGCTTAACTCCTGAACTAAGGCCCCTGTCGGCCATAATATTTATAACTGTGTTAGTGCTATTATTATTTATTAATCAACGGTCCGTAAAAAGAAAAAGTAAATCATGAAAAGACTCATTCAAAAAAGATTGGGGCATTCAATTTTCGCAGTGCTCCTATTCATGGGTGTTGTAACCCTATTCAGTTCGTTTACTCAGGATGATGATTCGAGAAAAAAAATTCTGAAAGTGTATAATTGGGCCGATTATATTGATGAGGATTTGCTCACGGAATTTCCTGTCTGGTATAAAGAACAAACCGGTGAGGATGTTGAGGTTGTTTATCAGGTATTCGATTTAACAGAAGTTATGTACACTAAAATAGCATTGGGAAACGAAGATTACGACCTAGTATGCCCCTCTCAGTATGTTATTGAGCGGATGATGAAAAATGACATGCTGCTTCCTATTAATACGAATTTTGGATCTACTGAAAACTATATTAAAAACCTATCTCCTTTTTTAACGGAACGCATGGATGATTTCAGTGCACCCGGAAAAAAAGCGGGAGATTATATGGTACCTTATATGTGGGGAACATCGGGCATTTTATACAACACCAATCTCATATCAAAAAGCGAGGTGGAATCTTGGTCGTGCCTATGGGATGAAAAGAACAAAGGAAAAATATTAATGAAGGATCATTATTGGGATGTTTACAATATGGTTGCCATTTATAGCTATTATCCCGACATTGTTTCCGGCAAGAGGACCCTTTACGATGTTTCCAACGCACATACCGATGAAGATATAGCCATGGTTGAGAAAAATTTAAAAGCGTTGAAACCCAATTTAGCCGGATGGGAAGCTGATTTTGGCAAAGAGATGATGACCAAAGGGGAAATTTGGATGAGCTACAATTGGAGTGGTGATGCCGTTTGGTCGATTGAAGAAGCCGCTTTGGTAAATGTATCCCTCGATTATGTAGTGCCACGCGAAGGCAGCAACTTGTGGTTCGATGGATGGGTAATTCCAAAATATGCAGGTAATGTTAAGGCCGCCAGCTATTTTCTAAATTATTTATGCCGTCCCGATGTGGTGTTGCGCAATATGGAGGTAAGTGGCTATACCAGCGCTGTTGCAACTCCTGAGATTTTAGAAGCTCAAATTGATTCAACCCTCACTGAAACGGTTAATCTTAGTTATTTTTTCGGTCCGGGAAACGACAGTTTGAAAGTAAACCCCATTCAGTATCCCGATAGCAGTGTGGTAAGTCGTTGCATGCTGCTGCACGATTTTTTGGATAAAAATGATGCGATCCTTGAAATGTGGAGCCGTGCCAAAGGCGATAACATGAATAAAGGAATGGGCTATTTTATAGGTGCTTTCATTTTACTCCTGGTTGGCTGGCTTATTTACCGTAAGGTGAAAAAATAAAAATCCGGGAAATACGGTTGCCAAAAAATCAATAACTGATTTCGCACTTAAAAAAAAACAGCGAAGGGGCTTGTAAATAAGCTCTATCGCTGTCTTTTTACTTTATAATTTCAACTCAAGTACTCTTATTTTCCCCTTCCAACATGGTGTAGGTGGCTAATATGCGAAGCCACAGCCAAACGAACATTGGGATATTCAATATAAGGCATCTGATATTCGGCGCATACCTGTTTCACAATTTTGCTTAACGCCGGGTAATGCACATGTGATATTTTTTTGAATAAGTGGTGCTCAATCTGAAAATTCAAACCACCAATAAACCAAGAAACAACCTTGTTTTGGGTAGCAAAGTTGGCTGTTACTTTCAATTGGTGGATTACCCATTCGTCTTCCATATTCACCTGACCTTTTTCAACTACTGGAAAATAGGTGTCTTCAACGGTATGAGCCAATTGAAATACCATACTTAAAACAACCCCGGCAAAAAGACCATAAACCAAAAAGCCTATAACCCATGGAAGAAAACCTACCATGTAAATGGGAATGGCAACGAATAAAACCAAATGTATAGCTTTGAATCCCCAAAATGAGATGTGGTCACCCACTTTCATTTTTTTAATTGGCAATTCACCCACTTTTCCAGTAAAATATTTCTTATAATCGGTAAAAAATATCCAATACAAATAAAGTAATGAATATACAAATACAAAATAAAAGTGCTGAAATTTATGGATACTGTATTTCTCTTGTGTTTCGCACATGCGTAAAAAAGGCTTGGCATTAATGTCATCGTCCACACCATCAATGTTGGTGTAAGTATGGTGAATCACGTTGTGCTTTGTTTTCCACATATATACATTGGCTCCTAAAAAATTGATAGACATTCCAGCCAAATCGTTAATCCACTCTTTTCGGCTAAAACTGCCATGGGCACCATCGTGCATAATATTAAATCCAATAGCAGCAGTTAATCCACCCAAAGCAATGCATTCAAGCAAATTTACCCAAGTGAATGATGAGGTGAAAAATACCAGATGGGTATAGGTAGCAATAAAAGCCAGAGCAATAATGGTGGCTTTGCTGTACAATTTGAAATTGCCGGTTTGCCTTATCTTTTTATCGGCAAAATATAAGTTCACCCGCTTGCGCAATTCTGTGTGAAAGCTGTTGGTTGGTTGTGAAAATTCTGGAGTTTGCATGTTTTCTTATTAATTTATAAGTATGAACGTATTTTGTATCGATATATTAATTTACGATACCCTTTCATATTATAAATTAATAAACTGCCGCTACCGCACAGCCATACTATTACTGTACAATGCTAATAACAATTATGTGTAAGCATTGTTTTGGAGAACGGCCGTTTTCCAGGAAATTATTAGGGGAATCAATTTAAGTAATCAACTAAATTCATAGCCTTATTTTGGATAATTAAATGTCATTATTGGCAATAAGAACCTCATTAATCATTGATTAAAAAAGATATTTTCCCTACATTTGCCTGTCTGGCTATGGGGTTAGCCTTGAACCGCCTTAAATAAGCTAATAACTCCTACAAAACTGAAATTAATTCAATTTAAAGTATTTACCACCGGGTATGCTAAAAGTACTATTCATCATTGGTTCCGGCAGTTTTATTGGAGGGGTTGCCCGATACCTCACTTCGAGATATATTCAAAACACCATCATTTCTGCATTTCCATTTGGTACATTTACAGTTAATATCATTGGGTGTTTTTTAATTGGAATATTTTATGGTCTTTCTGATCGTGGAACCCTAATGAATGATGAATGGCGGATATTCCTTACCGTTGGTTTTTGCGGAGGTTTTACCACCTTTTCGACCTTTTCCAACGAAAACCTTTCGATGCTCCGGGACGGCAATTTTTTTTATGTCGCGCTGTATGCCGGTTTGAGCGTTTTTCTAGGGCTTATGGCCACTTATTTGGGTAATTTAACCACTAAAATATTCTAGCCATGGAAATAAAAGGCGAAGCCAAACTATTGCGCATTTTCATTAGCAATACAGACAAATTCAAACACATGCCGCTGTATGAAATGGTTGTTTTTGCTGCCAAACGGTATGGTTTGGCCGGTGCAACCGTGCTAAAAGGCACTATGGGATTCGGTTCCAGCAGCATCGTACACTCCATTAAATTTTGGGAAATAACCGAAAAACTGCCCATGGTTATCGAAATTGTTGATGAATCGGAAAAAATTGAAACGTTTACCGAAAAAATTCTTCCCTGGTTTAAAAAACTACCCTATGGATGCATGATTACGGTTGAAAAAGCAAATATTGTTCTGTATAAGCAAGGGGCGAAAAAAGGATTCTTCAGTTTTAAATAAAGAAAATCATTGGTACTATATATTTATCAAATTTAATCGAAATGAGTTTTACACACGAAGTTGAAGGAATGATCTGCGTGGCACAAGGCGCAAATCATGGTTCTGCACCCATTCCCGAAGAAGGAAGATGGGTAAAGGCTAAAGAAATTAAAGACATTTTTGGTTTGACCCACGGTGTGGGTTGGTGCGCTCCGCAACAAGGCGCTTGCAAATTGACTCTAAATGTTAAAGAAGGAATTATCCAGGAAGCATTGGTGGAAACCATTGGCTGCACCGGTATGACTCACTCCGCAGCCATGGCTTCGGAAATCCTTCCAGGAAAAACAATCCTTGAGGCATTGAATACTGACTTGGTTTGCGATGCCATCAATACCGCTATGCGCGAGTTGTTCCTGCAAATTGTTTACGGTCGTACACAAACGGCTTTTTCTGAAGGTGGTTTACCCATTGGTGCCGGACTTGAAGATTTAGGTAAAGGCCTCCGTGGTGTTACCGGAACCATGTATGGCACGGTGGCCAAAGGGCCTAGATACTTGGAAATGGCCGAAGGATACATCACCAAATTGGGTTTAGATGCCGGTAACGAAATAATCGGGTACGAATTTGTAAGCCTGGGCCGCATGATGGACCTGATAAAAGCCGGAACCGATGCCAACGAAGCGTTGCTAAAAGCATCGGGCAAATACGGCCGTATGGAAGATGCAGTTAAAATTATTGACCCACGTAAAGAATAGGAGGAACCAGATATGCCATTATTTGAAAGTTACGATAGACGGATTAACCAAATTAACAAGGTACTTAATTCGCATGGAATTTCTTCTGTTGAAGAAGCAAAGCAGATTTGCGACAAAAAAGGGGTCGATGTATACAAAATTGTAAAGGACATTCAGCCCATTGCCTTTGAAAACGCCATGTGGTCGTATATTGTAGGTGCTGCCATAGCCATTAAAAAAGGACAAACCAATGCTGCCGATATTGCTACCACGTTGGGTGAAGGTCTTCAAGCCTTTTGCATCCCCGGTTCAGTTGCCGATGACCGCAAGGTTGGCTTAGGCCACGGAAACTTAGCCGCCATGTTGCTCCGCGAAGAAACCAAATGTTTTGCATTCTTGGCTGGCCATGAATCCTTCGCGGCGGCTGAAGGTGCCATTGGTATCGCAAAATCGGCAAACCGGGTACGTAAAGAACCGTTACGGGTTATTCTGAATGGATTGGGCAAAGATGCCGCTAAAATTATTTCCCGCATCAACGGGTTTACCTACGTGCAAACTCAGTTCGATTACCTTACCGGTGATTTGAAAGAAGTGTCCCGCATTGCTTATTCAAAAGGCGACAAAGCCAAAGTAAACTGTTACGGTACCGACGACGTGCGCGAAGGGGTGGCCATTATGCACAAGGAAGGAGTTGACGTTTCAATCACAGGTAATTCAACCAACCCAACCCGCTTCCAGCACCCAGTAGCCGGCACTTACAAAAAAGAGTGCATTGAACAAGGCAAGAAATATTTCTCTGTAGCATCTGGTGGTGGCACTGGCCGCACGTTGCACCCCGATAACATGGGCGCGGGTCCAGCTTCCTATGGCATGACCGATACCATGGGGCGTATGCACTCCGATGCCCAGTTTGCTGGTTCCTCATCGGTTCCTGCGCATGTTGAAATGATGGGGCTTATTGGAATGGGAAATAATCCAATGGTTGGAGCCTCTGTGGCAGTAGCTGTTGCCGTTTCACAAGCATAATATATTATTTCTTAAATTTAAAGGATTGACAGGTTCTCTGTCAATCCTTTTTTTTCAAAATACGCTCCTGTTTGCTTCTCATTCTTTTTTCGAATGGAATAATTTATTTAATTTAACGGTTACAAAACAATTCAATATTATTTATTGTTAATAATCGAAATTTAAAAAAGTCCAAAGTTTTAGATTTCACAAAAATACAGTAATTGA
>JAIFNJ010000005.1 GCA_020047835.1 Bacteroidota bacterium | reverse complement strand
AAATTCAATGACAATTTAGACTTTTATTCTAATTTATTAGTTATAATAGGGATGGATATCTTGTAAATGGTTTTCATAGTTAAAACATTATTTCGAGAAATAGGTTGAACCTGTTAATTACTATTTAAGAAGTTTTTAATTTGAAACGAATGGTAACTAAGTAAAATACTTATTTTCGACCATTTAAATTAGGTTTATGTACATTAAATTAATTATAGCATCCGTTTTTTTATTCAATGCCGTTGAGGTTTTTTGCCAGTCAAAACTTACAAGAAACGATTATGTATCTAAATACCAATATATTGCAGTTGATGAAATGAAAAGATCTGGAATTCCTGCAAGCATTACATTAGCTCAAGGAATTTTAGAATCAGACAATGGAAATAGTATTTTAGCAACGGTGGCAAACAACCACTTTGGTATTAAATGTCATAATGATTGGACCGGAAAGACTTTTCATTACGATGATGATAAACCCAATGAATGTTTCAGAAAATATAAAAATGCGGAAGATTCCTTTCGCGATCATTCCGATTTTTTAACTCAACATACCCGATATGATTTTTTGTTTAATTATAAAACCACCGATTATAAAAGCTGGGCGCAAGGATTAAAAAAAGCCGGATATGCAACTAATAAACAATACGATGCCTTACTTATAAAAATAATTGATGAAAGTGAATTGTACCGCTTTGATGATAAAAGTTTTAAGCCTCAGGTACACTCCTCAAAAAATAAAAAATCAAAACCTAGTTCTAATAATACTGAGAATTCAATCAATCCTTTTAATAACGATGTGTTAACCTATAATCGGATTGACTATGTTATAGTGAAGTCAGGGGATACATTTGAATCTATTGCTGAAAAGCATGAAATGATGGTTTGGCAATTGTATAAATACAATGAACTACAAAAAAATGCCAAATTAATTAACGGAAATAGATTGTATCTTCAACCAAAACGCCGGAATGCAGCCATTGATGATAAATATTATACCCTACCGGAGGGCGAAACCATGTATGATGTTTCACAAAAATTCGGGATTAAATTGAAACATCTTTATAAGAAAAATAATATTGAATTCGGAACTCAGCCTGATTCAGGAACAACACTATCACTTAGAAAAAATATAAAGACCAAAACTAAGTAAGCCATTAACTCGCTTGATTTATCTTAATTGTACTGAGTGCATTAAAAGAACTCCAATTATTAAACGCAATATTTTAGCTCTAAACATTTATTTTTTCTTCAATACCTTTTGTAATTTATCGTAAACACTTGGAATGGGTAACTTTTCTAATACAGTTACGGTGCGCGATGGAAGATATAATTTTATTTGTTGGTCTTTGTTTTTATCAGAGATTAGTAATGAGTGATAGTTTTGGGTTTCATCAATCCGGCCAAAACCTCCAAATCTCAATTCATCACTACCTAAAATATACTTGTAGCGGCCTTCGGCAACAGGTATTCCATAATCCGTATAACTTTTAGTAGCATGAAAATTAAAAACAAACACTAAGTTTGAGCGGGAATATGCAATGATTTTATCGGGTTCATTTATTTTTTGAAGATAAAAAGGAAATACGTTTAACAGATCATTCTTAAGAGCAAGGTGAATCATCGCCTTATCAAATTCATTTAGAAACTGGTATTTAAGATCTTCCCTATCAACAAGACTCCATTGCCGGGTTGCATATTTATAGGACCAGCCATTTCCTTCTCTTGGAAAATCAACCCATTCAGGGTGTCCAAATTCATTGCCCATAAAATTAAGATAACCGCCACCGCCAGTTGTAAGAGTAATAAGGCGAATCATTTTATGCAATGTGATACCCCTATCAATAATTAAGTTAGTATCATCAATTAACATGTGGAAATACATGTCTTTATCCATGAGTCGAAAGGCAATTGTCTTGTCCCCAACTAAAGCTTGATCATGCGACTCAGCGTAAGATATTACTTTTTCTTCTGCACGCTTCGAGGTTAACTCATGATATATCTTTCCTAAATCCCACGATTCATCTTCTTTCTCTTTCAATGTTTTAATCCAAAAATCGGGAATTCCCATTGCCAATCGATAATTAAATCCAATTCCACCATCGGCTACTTTGGTAGCTATTCCCGGATAGCCACTCATTTCTTCTGCAATGGATAAGGCAAACGGATTAACTTCTGCTATTAATTGGTTTGCTAACATCAAATATACCAATGCATCTTCATCTTGACCCCCATCGAAATAGTAACTATAATTGGTAAAATCGCGGCCTAAACCGTGGTCAAAATAAAGCATACTGGTTACACCATCGAACCGAAAACCATCAAAATGGTATTCTTCGAGCCAGAATTTTAAGTTAGATAATAGAAAATGTATTACTTCATTTTTGCTATAATTGTAACAATACGAATCCCAAGCCGGATGCTCACCTCGAGGTCCATCATGAAAAAACTGATACCGGGTTCCATCATATCTTCCAAGTCCCTCGGTTTCATTTTTTACTGCATGAGAATGTACAACATCCATAATTACACGAATTCCAAGTAAGTGTGCTTCGTCAATTAGTTCTTTCAATTCTTCAGGTGTTCCAAAACGAGAACTTACCGCAAAAAGACTGCTTACATGATATCCAAAGGAACCATAATAAGGATGTTCCTGAATAGCCATCAACTGAATAGTATTATACCCTAGTTTATGTATCCTGGGTAAAATCGAATTTTTAAAATCGATAAAACTCGATACTTTCTCTTCTTCACCAGACATACCAATATGCGCTTCATAAATTATGGGCGCTGCATGGGTAGTTTTTAACTGGTGTTTCCATTTAAATTCATTTTTTGGCAACCAAACTTGAGCACTGAAAATATGCGTGGTATTGTCCTGAACCACTCTTCGTGTCCATGCCGGAATTCGTTCCCCTTCTCCTCCATCCCAAAATACCTTAAGTTTATAGATATCTTGATGATGAATTATAGATGAACCAACTCTTAATTCCCAAACTCCATTTTCGATGGATTTAAATGCAAATTCAACCTTTGTTTGCCATTGTGAAAAGTCGCCAATTAAAAATACTTGCTTTGCATTGGGCAACCATTCCCGAAAAACTATAAACTCAGATTCAGCAAAACATCCAAAACTATGATGCCCATTAGCAAAATCATATAAATTGGCAAGGTTATTTTGGAGTATTTGATTCCTTTTGTCTTCAAATATCTGCATCCGATGTTTAATAACATTTTTATAAGGAGCTAACCAGGGATCTTGAATTATAATCTGAGGATCTTTCATTGTTTTTTATCGTTGAATTTTTCATAAATATATGAAATTCCATTAGATTGGAGTATTCCGATATGCAGCTTTATAAAAAAGCTTTAAATAATATTCTGTACCATACCTATTTAAGATCACATTTTTTTTGTTTTTTATTCACTTAAATTTACCGAATTCAATTTTGAAAAAGATTCATCGGAAAGAGTCATTTAAATAAAAACTTAGTTGATCATAGCTTAACAATTTAAAAAACGGAATATGCAAAAAAGAACTATTGTTTCCATGCCTGGAGATGGCATTGGAAAAACAGTACTCGATCAAGCAATAAGAGTATTAACTGCTGCTGGATTTGAAGCCAATTACGTAGTTGGTGATATTGGATGGGAATTTTGGTGTAAAGAAGGGAATCCACTTCCACAGAGAACCATTGATTTATTGGAAAAACATAAAATTGGTTTATTTGGAGCAATTACTTCCAAACCAAAAGACGCTGCCACTGCTGAATTAGCGCCAGAACTAAAAGATAAAGGATTTGTTTATTCCAGTCCTATTGTTGGGTTACGTCAACATTTTGATTTAGACATCTGCATCCGTCCATGCAAAACTTACAAAGGCAATCCACTTAATTTTATTCGGAGAGGTGCAAAAAATACCATTGAAGAACCTCAGGTTGATGTGGTTATTTTCCGACAAAACACGGAAGGACTCTACGGAGGGGTTGAATGGAGCAGCCCTAAAGGAGTAGTTTTAGAAGCGTTACGTTCACATCCAAAATTTATGCAAAATTTTGGAAATGTACCTCCTGAAGAAGTTTCCGTTTCAACCCGGATATTTACAAAAAAAGCTACTGAAAGAATTCTTAGAGCTGCATTTACACATGCCAAAGAATTTGGTTATAAATCAGTTACCTTGTGCGAAAAACCTAATGTTATTCGTGAAACATCTGGCATGATGTATAAAATGGCAATGGAAATGCAAAAAAAGGATTTTCCAACTATTGAATTATGGAATACCAATATTGATGCTCAAATGATGTGGTTAACAAAAAACCCGGAAGATTATGGGGTTATTGTAGCTGGAAATATGTTTGGCGATATTATTTCAGATGGTTTTGCCGGTTTGATAGGCGGATTGGGATTTGCATGCAGTGCACAAATGGGTCAAAGTGGAATAGCAGTATTTGAACCAACTCATGGATCTGCACCAAAATATGCCGATTATGAGGTTTCCATAGTAAATCCTATTGCAATGATTGAATCTGCTTGCATGATGCTGGATTATATTAATGAAAATAAAATAGCTGAAAGAATTCGAAAAGCAATTGCTGAGGTAATTGAAAATGGGAAAATTATGACTTATGATATGTTGAAGTTGCAAGGTAAACCTGATGTAATTGAAAAAGGAGCAGCTTCAACCATTCAAATGACCGACGCAATAATTGCCAAATTAAAATAAGATGTCTATGAAAAGTGATGTGAAAAATTTGTGGGGCGAAGAATTATCGTGGATAAAAGACGAAAGCCTTAAAAATAAAACAGCAAAAGTTTGGGAATTGGCATTAGAGAAAAGCGTTCTTACGCCAGACGATTTGAATAAAATACCTTTTACTTTACTTTGTGGTCCCGATTTAAAAGTAACCTTTATGGACCATAAACGTTCAGTAGTACATATTGCCAAAGATGCAGGCGAAAAAATTAATTCCATGTATCATGGGGAATTGAAAGTAAACATGGATGTTTTAATTTCTGGTGCCATTTTATGCGATGTAGGTAAGTTATTGGAATATATTAAAGATTCCAATGGCAAAACTATTGTTGGCACTTATGGAAAATACCTGCGACATCCTTTCTCAGGAGTTTCATTAGCGGAAATGTGTGATGTGCCCGCTGAAGTTTGCCACATAATTGCTACACATGCCGGAGAGGGCGATTTGGTTAAGCGAACTACAGAGGCCTATATTGTGCATCATGCCGATTTCATGACTTTTCTTCCATTTAAAGAACGACTAATAATATAATATACTGTTTACATTGTATTTTATAGCATACCAATTAAAAACGCCCAAATATATTCTGGGCGTTTTTAATTGGTATTATTAAAGCGCAAGAATCCCATCGTCTAATTGTTAAAAAATAGTTTTGGTAATTATAGCTTAATGCGAAATAATTATTCATTAATGTTTACTAAATTCGTAAACTAAAGCATAGAACTATTGAATATTTGTTTAAATGAGAGGTCCCATTATTTGAAAACATCATAAATCCGATTATCTTAGTAAAATAAACAGGCATCTTTTCTTGCAAAACAATATAAATGAATAAATTAAACAATAATATTATTTCTTTACTCCGCGAAGTAGAGATATTTTCAGGATTTGATGAATCAATTCTTGAAGAATTTGCAAAAAATATGAATGAGATTCATCTGAAAAAAGATGAAACCTTATTTAAAAAAGGGGATAAAGAATGTGCCATGTATGTTATTCTTGATGGTTCCGTTCAAGTTCATGATCAAGATTATTTATTTACTACGCTAAATAATAAACAATTTTTTGGAGAATATTCCCTTATCGATTCTTCTGTTCGATCAGCCTCTGTTACTGCAGTGCGCGAAACAAAATTGCTTGAGCTAACACAGTTTACTTTTGAAAAAGCAACTCAAAAACAGCCAGAGCTTTGGAAAAGTGTTTTGGTTGCTCTAATTAAGAGATTGCGCGATTATAATATATTGGAAGAAAAGTTGACCAAGCGAACGCTGGAAATACAGAAAAAGAAATTCATCATTGAAAAAGAGATGGAAAATATTTCATCGCAAAAAAAAGAATTAGAAGCAATAAATTTAACTAAAGATAAGTTTTTTACTATAATTGCTCATGATCTTAAAAATCCATTTAGCACAGTAATAAGTATATCAGATATATTACTGCAACGCTATGAGAAATATGATAAAGAAAAAACTATAGAATATATAGAACAAATAAACCGATATTCACGAAATGCATACAATTTGCTTGAAAACCTGTTACAATGGGCTCGGTCGCAAACCGGAAGCATGAAAATAAATTTTAAAAGAGCCGGTATTGCACCTATCATAAACGAAGTAGTTGAACTTTACTCAGTAAGTGCACAACAAAAAGAAATTACATTTGAGAAAGTTGTGGATGATGAATTGCATGGATATTTTGATGTTGACATGATTACCACTGTTATAAGGAACTTGGTTTCAAATTCAATGCGCTATTCTCCACCAAAAGGAAAAATAACAATTGAAGTTCTTGAAACGGGTGATATGTTAACTATTAAAGTTAGCGATCAAGGAAAGGGAATTGAACCTGAAAATATAGAATCCTTGTTTCGTATTGATGTTAGACAAAACCTTGAAGAAGATGATAATATTCAAGGTTCTGGTTTTGGATTGATAATTTGCAAAGAGTTTGTTTCAAAAAATGGAGGTGATATTTGGGTTGATAGCAAAAATAGCAAAGGAACAACTTTTTGCTTCACCTTACCTAAGGCATTATAATTTAGTTATTTTTGTAAAAACATTTGGTTACTGATATGGCAAATTTAAGTTTTTTACTACGTGCAACTTTTGGTTTGTTGCCTAATGCTCAGAAAATTGAGTCTTCACGCAATGCCCTGCAGCAGGAATATAATAAACTCACTGAGTTTAAGAATTCTCAAGATCTTAAAGATTATATGGAACTTAAGGAGCTTATTGATTCAGAAACCTTTCAAAGCAATAAAAAGTCAATACTCAGTCTTGATTATAAAAAAACAGAAGAATTTCAGAAAGAACAACTATTTAAAAAACTTAGTAAGCAAAACCAAATAATTAACTACTTCAAGGTGCTTCAGTCACCTGAATATCAAACCTTTATTGATTTTGAACAATCAGAGTTATTGCCTGAATATCAAGAGTTAATGACTTATATTTCAAGTGATGAGCATAAAAAAATAGTTGCTGAATGGGAACAGAATCTTAAGAATGAAATAAACAAACAGAAGACTTATAAGCAACTTAAAAGCTCACCTAAAATAAAAGCATATTACAAGACGCTGAATTCAACGCAACTTAATAATTATCACGAATTAACAGGTTCTGCTGAACTATCCGAATTTGAGGAATTGAAAAAGTTTATTGCTTCAAAACAACTGCAAGAATTTAAAGATGCTTTGGTTAGTCAGTTAGCATCAGAAAATGATAAAAAAACTCGATGCAACCAGTTAAAAAATAATCAGGATGTTATTGCATACAATAAACTTAAAAACTCCGAAGGAGTTGAAAAACCAAAAGCTTTGATTGAATATCTTGAACTCAATCAATACATTCAATCTACAGAATATAAGCAACTTTTAAATTCACTTCAGTATAAGAATACTGAACAATACCAAAAAGAAGCGCGGTTCAAAACGCTGGAAAAGAATAAAAAATTTATATCCTACTTTAAATTTCAATCTTCAATGGAGCTTTCAAACTTTCTAGAATTTAAAGATTCCATTGAGTTAAAAACTTTTGAAGAATTGCAAGTTGAGGTAACCTCTCCAAAATACCCGCAGGTATTGGAAGAGCTCAAGTACGTAAATTCTGAGGAATACAAGAAAGAAGTGGCTCTAAATCAGCTAAAAAACAATGAAGCCATAAAGTCATGGGAGAAGTTCCGCAAAACAAAAGCTTACTTACTATTTCAACAAACCAAAGAATCAGAATTATTACAAGAATATAATTCGCTGAAGGAATTGGTTGAATCGAGTAAATTTCAAGAGTATAAAGCATACATGCTCGATAAGGAAAAATGGCAAAAGACCGAAGAATTCGCAAAAGAAACTAGATATCAACAGTTAAAAAAGTCCGCTGATATTATTTGGTATCTGTCAGTAGCTGAATCAGCTAAATTTGATGCAATGAATGCCTGGAAGGTAACTTTTGAAGATGATTTTACTTCGGGAAAAATAGATGAAAAGAAATGGATGAATAGCTTTCTCTGGGGAAAAGTATTGCTGAATGATAGATATGTTATGGCTGGTGATAAGCACTATTATACTGATAATAAGAATATTGAATATAATGGTACCATTTTAAAGATAGTTACCCGTCAGGAACAAGCGCGAGGAAAAGTTTGGCATCCATTGCATGGTTTTTCTGAAAAAGATTTTAGCTATACTTCAGGTATGTTAAGCACTGCTCACAGTTTTCGGCAATTATATGGAAAATTTGAGGCTAAAATCAAGCTAGCACCACACTACCCTGTATATCAGGCTTTTTGGCTAAAAGGGGAAAAAATACTTCCAGAAATTGATGTTTTTAAATTCAATATGGACAAAAAGAATCGATTGCAGATGTCCGCTTTTTATGGTGATGCTTCCAATTCTGTATCAGCTAAAAAAATAACATCAAAAATTAATGGAGGATCACTTACCAATGATTTTTATATTTACACCATTGAATGGACCCCAGAAAAAATCACTTGGAAAATTAATGATTTTGAAGTTTTTTCTACTTCAGAAGGGATTCCCAATGAACCACTGTATTTAATGCTTTCAGCAGGAATACAAAAAGATATTCCGCTACAACAACCTTCAGCTATGTTTGAAATAGATTGGGTACGTTGTTATGAAAAAGTATAATTGAAACCATAAAAAAATAATACAAGGCTGCTTTAGCAGCCTTTTTTTTATATAAACAATCCGTTAGAGTAGATTTAACTGAAATGATTAATCTATTTTTTAATTGAATAACACAAGAATAAAAGAAACAATGTCTTTAAAGAAAGAATTTAGAATAGTTTTCATGGGCACACCAGAGTTTGCCGTTGAAAGTCTTGCTGTTTTAATACAAAACAATTATAATATTGTTGGAGTGGTTACCAGTCCAGATAAACCTGCAGGAAGAGGGCAAAAAATGAGCCAATCCGCAGTAAAGTCTTTTGCTCTTCAAAACAATCTATTAGTGCTACAACCTGAAAAGTTAAAAGATGAGATTTTTCATGAACAGCTTAAGCAGCTTAATGCCGATTTACAAATTATAGTTGCTTTTAGAATGCTACCTCAAAGTATTTGGAGCATGCCCAGCTTAGGTTCAATAAATCTGCATGCTTCATTACTGCCAAACTATAGAGGAGCCGCACCTATAAACTGGGCAATTATTAATGGCGAAGTTCGAACTGGTGTTACTACATTTTTTTTGAAGCATGAAATTGATACCGGTGATATTTTATTTCAGGAAGAAACAATTATTGAACCTGACGATAACGCAGGAAGCATTCATGATAAATTAATGGTACAAGGAGCCCAGTTACTAAGCAAAACGGTAGATGCAATTATTAATAACAACTATTTTGAAGTACCACAAAACCAAATAAAAACTATAGATATTAATCATGCACCAAAAATTTATAAAGAAAATTGTAAAATTGATTGGCACTTGCAACCACATGCCATTCATAATTTGGTCCGTGGTTTAAGCCCTTATCCTAGTGCTTGGGCAAACTTAATGGATGAAAATGGAAGTTTACACCCCTTCAAATTATTCAAAACAAGAATTGAAGAGGATAATCATCAATTAGACATTGGTGAAATAGTGTCCGACGAAAAAACGTATCTGAAAGTTGCTGTTAAAGAAGGTTTTATATGTATTGAAGATCTTCAAATTTCAGGCAAAAGGCGAATTTCAATTCAAGAATTTTTAAGAGGCTTTAAGGGAACTCTTAAGATGAAAGCCGTTTAATAATTGCAAGAATTATTTGATTTTATTATTCTGATATGTGATTTACTTTTTTTTATTAATCGAAAAGTATTAACCGTTATAATTTTCAAATAATTCTACTGAAGCTTTACAATTAAATAGATTCAGTTTTTTTATAAAATTTTAGTCATTAATTTTATTGTTTTATTTCAGTATAAATTTCTATGCAACTTAATTTTTAAAGTATATTTGACACACTTAAAAAGTTTTAAAAATAAATATTTCAGCTATGAATACTATTGATTTAAGTAAGTATGGAATTGCCAACATCAAAGAAATTTTATACAATCCTTCCTTTCAGCAATTATACATTGATGAAATGAATCCGGCAAATGAAGGTTTTGAAAAAGGTTACGAAACCAATTTTGGAGCCGTGGCAGTCAAAACCGGCGTATTTACAGGCCGGTCACCAAAAGATAGGTTTATTGTAAACGATGAAATTTCAGAAGAAACCATTTGGTGGGATGGAACCATTAACCGCCCAGTAACAATTGACACTTTTGTTGCATGCAAAAAGCTGGTAACCAACCAACTTGAAAAAGCAAAAAAAATATATGTAGTAGATACATTTTGTGGTACCAATGAGAATACCCGAATGAAAGTGCGGTTTATTATGGAAGTTGCATGGCAAGCTCATTTTGTAACCAATATGTTTATAAGACCCTCATTGTATGAGCTTGAACATTATGGAGAACCCGATTTTGTGGTTATCAACGGTTCAAAAGTAACTGATCCAAACTGGAAAGAACATGGCTTAAATTCAGAGAACTTTGTATTATTCAACTTAACTGACCGCATACAAATAATTGGCGGAACCTGGTATGGAGGTGAGATGAAAAAAGGAATGTTTTCATTGATGAACTATTATTTACCCTTAAAAGGTATAGCATCAATGCATTGTTCTGCCAATGTTGGAAAAGACGGCGATGTTGCAGTATTTTTTGGCCTTTCGGGAACCGGAAAAACTACTCTTTCAGCCGATCCGAAACGCTTCTTGATTGGCGATGACGAACACGGATGGGACGAGCATGGGGTTTTTAATTTTGAGGGAGGATGCTATGCTAAAACCATTAACTTAAGTTATGAAAATGAACCAGATATTTGGAAAGCCATAAAAAGAGATGCACTTTTAGAAAATGTTACAGTTAACCCTGATGGTACCGTTGATTTTGCCGATGGTTCTGTAACTGAAAACACCCGTGTTTCCTATCCAATTTATCATATCAATAAAATTGTTCTACCATCAAAAGCAGGACATGCCCACAAAATAATATACTTATCTGCTGATGCATTTGGGGTATTACCTCCGGTATCAATTCTAGATAGGCATCAAGCACAATATCACTTTTTATGTGGATATACCTCAAAATTAGCAGGAACTGAGCGTGGAATAACTGAACCTGTGCCATCATTCTCACCTGCCTTTGGAGAAGCCTTTTTAACCCTCCATCCTACTGTATATGCCTCGACGCTAGGAAAAAAAATGGACCACCACAAAGCCAAAGCATATTTAGTGAATACCGGATGGAATGGAACCGGAAAACGTATCTCAATAAAAGATACCCGAGCCATCATTGATGCTATTTTGGATGGATCCATTGAAAATGCTGAAAAAGTGAAAATACCCATTCTTAATTTAACGGCTCCAAAAGCCTTAAATAATGTATCGCATGGTATTCTCGATCCACGGAAATCATATCAAGATGTTGAAGTGTGGGAGAAAAAAGCCAAAGACCTTGCTGCAAAATATATTAAGAATTTCGAACAATATTGTGATACCGAAGAGGGAAAAAAATTAATTTCATCGGGACCAAAAATTTAATTTCACAAAATACTTAACACCAAATTGTTAGAACCCTGTCAAATAATTGGCGGGGTTTTTGCTGTTTATCCTGTTTATCATAGTAATATTGCGATTAATACAATTTTGTTACATTTGTTCAACTTAAAACGAATAGCATGAGTACAAATTTAATGAACATCGTTATTCTGTGTGTTGGAGCCTATTTAATAGGCTCAATCCCTACCTCTGTTTGGATTGGTCGTTGGTTTTATGGTATTGATATTCGAGAGCATGGCAGTGGAAATGCTGGTTCAACCAATACATTCAGAGTCCTTGGTACAACACCGGGAATATTTGTTTTTATTATTGATATTCTTAAAGGTTGGTTGGCTGTAAGTTTAATTCACAATTTATATTATTTAGAGCCCTATTCGGCTCAATTTGTTAATATACAACTACTACTAGGTGGTTTAGCTGTATTTGGACATATTTTCCCAATTTATGTAGGTTTTAAAGGAGGCAAAGGAGTTGCCACTTTGTTAGGAATCGTTTTGGCAATTCATCCGTTTTCAGCACTTATCTGTTTGGGAATATTTATTGTAATTTTGATAATTTCAAAATATGTATCACTCAGCTCAATGACCGCTGGATTATTTTTCCCAATTCTTATAATTTTCATATTTAAGGAAACCATTGTTTCATTAATTATTTTCTCCATTTTAATTAGTCTATTGTTAATATTTACTCACCAAAAAAACATCATCCGTTTACTGGCAAGAGAAGAAAATAAAGTGCGTTTTAGAAGAGACCGGGAACGGTTTCCACCCCGAAGCAAGCGCAAAACATTTTAAATACTTTAAATTATTTTAAAAGTTCCCTATAAAAGGGGACTTTTTTTTTAGCTTTTGACCATAAATTCCTGAATCAAAAAACTAAATAGGGTTTCGTGTGAAACATTAGTTGTTAAATTAGTGCCCTTGGCATAACTAATATGACCGGTTTCTTCTGAAACTATTAGTACGATAGAATCAGTTTCCATGGCCATACTTAAAGCGGCTCTGTGACGCAATCCAAAATTTGCAGGCAATACTAAATCATCATTTATTGGTAATACACACCGAGCTGCTTTTAGCTTATCATTTACTATGATAACTGCACCATCGTGCATTGGGCTATTTTTAAAAAATATGGATTCTATTAAGCGATGTGAAATATCAGCATTTAACACATCTCCTGTTTGCACATAAGTTAGTAACTCTGACCTATTTGAAAGAACAATAAGAGCCCCTACTTTTGATTTTGACATGTTTCGGCAAGCGTTGGTAATCTGTTTTAATGATTGGCTGGAAATACTAATAAAGCTTGCACTAAAGTATTTTTGTAGTATATTCTTCCTATTAAAAAATTCATGATTTCCAATTAAAAGCAAAAACCGGCGAATTTCCTGCTGAAATACAATTATAATAACAATCGCTCCTCCCCCTAAAATAGATCCAAGAATGGTTGACAACAGCGACATATTTAGCAACCGAACCACCCACCAAAAAAAAAGAACAACCAGAATTCCAACAAAAATATTAATAGCCACGGTGCCTCTAATCAAAAAATACAATTGATATAAAAAGAAAGCAACCAATAATATATCGAGGATATCTAAAAATCGGATACTTATAAATAATGGAATCATGAAATACGTTGTTTTTACAAACCTACATTTTCTTTTTTAGATGATCTATTCCAAACTGTCAAATTCTATAAAAATTGCTGGGTTTTCATAAAAATTAAAACGGTTGTACCGTTCAAAGCATTTTCAGGGGTAGTTTCCAAAAATTTATACAGCATCGATTTGCGTGAAAAACCTGCCAATATTGGCAATTCAAATATTCTGAATTCATCAAGTTTTGCCAATAATTCGTAATTCTGCTCCATATTTTTTGCAAACCCAAAACCGGGATCAATAATAATATCTATAACTCCCAGTTTATTTAACGATTCAATTTTTTTTGCAAAAAAAAGGAATATGTCATTCATCAGATGATTGTAGTGTGTTTTTGTTTGCATGGTTTGCGGATTACCATTCATGTGCATCATGACATAGGGTACTTTGAGTCCAGCAATAGTTTCATGCATTTCCGGGTCAAGGTTTCCTGCTGAAATATCATTGATAATATTTACGCTATACTTTTCAACTGCTTGCTTTGCAATAGTTGCGCGGAATGTATCCAAGGAAATAATGCAGTGAGGAAATTTACTCCTAACCGCATCTAAAATGGGTTCTAATCGATTCCATTCTGTTGCTTCATCAAGAAGTTCAGCTCCCGGACGGGATGAATAGGCTCCAATATCAATGATGTCAGCTCCATCGGCAAACATGGATTCAACCCTTGCCAATACCTCTTTCACCTCCATTGCTCTGCTTTGTGCATAAAAACTATCAGGGGTTACATTCACAATTCCCATAACTTTGGGAGATGATAAGTCAATCAACTTGCCGTTACAGTTAATTTGGTGCTTTTGCGAAAAAAATGATTCTGCCATATAGTATCTTTTTGCAAAAATAGAGAAATAAACCTAATGAAAAGTTGTCAATACATGCCGATTTTACTTATTAGTATGTTACGAAAAAGCAGTTAAAAAATATTGCTTATTTGATGCCAAAAAGAAATTTCTATTTTTGTAATTCATTAATACTACCGACATGAGTTTTATTGTAATCGAAGGGTTAGACGGTTCAGGAAAATCAACCCAGCTAAAATTATTGAAAAAATATTTGGCCGAACAGCATATTACCTATCAATATTTGCACTTTCCGAGAACAGATGATGGACTATTTGGAGACTTGGTCGCCCGTTTTCTTAGAGGCGATTTAGGAAAAATTGATGAAGTAAACCCTTATTTGGTAGGTTTAATTTATGCCGGGGACCGTGAACATTCAAAAAATACTATAAATCAATGGATAACTGCCGGCCATTTAGTTATTGTTGACCGTTATGTGCACTCCAACATGGCATTTCAAGGAGCAAAACTAGCAACTCATGAAGAAAAAGTAAACCTTCGCAAATGGCTCAATGAACTCGAGTATAATTATTATGGTATCCCAAAGCCAGATGTAAGTCTATTTTTAGATGTACCTTTTTCTTTTACCACGAAAAGCTTAAGCAACCAACGAATGGGAGATGATAGAGGTTACCTTGAAGGTAAACAGGACATTCACGAAGCCGATCTATCGTTTCAGGAAAAAGTGCGGCAGGAATACCTTGATTTGGTAGCATCAGATGCAACTTTTGAAATGATAGACTGTTATAACAGTCAATTGCAGATGCTAGAACCAGCAGCCATCTTTCAAATGATCATTGCCATTCTGAAAACCAAGCAACTTGTATAAAAAGTACGATATGAACAAACTAAATCTATATTTTAGTTGGGTTAGCCGCCTTTTGGTTGGCTCAGTTTTTATTTATTCCGGATTTGTAAAAGGTATCGATCCGTTAGGCTCAATGTATAAATTAACCGACTATTTTATTGCTTTTAATGCAAATTGGGCCAGTGGTTTAGCGTTTGCTTTAGGAACAGTGCTGTTTGTAGCCGAGTTTATTATTGGAGTTGGCATTTTGCTCAATCTAAAACCAAAACAAAGTGCTCTTGGAGCGTTTCTGCTCATGTCGATTTTTACACCCTTAACATTTATATTAGCACTAACCAATCCGGTGCATGATTGTGGTTGTTTTGGAGATGCTTTGATTTTAACTAATTGGCAAACTTTTTGGAAAAACATCCTACTTACAATTCCGGTTGTTTATTTATTTGCTATACGTAAAAAACAACCCACAAAACTTCATTGCTATGAACAATGGATTGGAATTGGTGCATCTGCAATCTTTATTTTGAGTATCAGCTGGTATGCCCTGAACCACCTTCCTTTACTAGATTTCAGGCCATACAAAATTGGTACTTATATACCCGATGGAATGGTCTATCCAGAAGGGGCTGAAGCAGATGTTTGGGAAAGCAAATTTGTGTATTCAAAAGATGGTATCAACAAAGAATTTGGTCTTCAAAACCTTCCCGACAGCACTTGGAAATTTGTGGAAGCCAAACACCTATTAATTAAAAAAGGGTATGAACCTCCCATTCACGATTTTACCATTTCAGATTCAGAGGGTAACGATATTGCCGATCAATTGCTTAGCAGCTCGAATTACAATTTTTTAATTATAACTTATAATTTAGAAAAAACCCAAATTGAAAACTTTGAAAAAATAAATCAATTAGTTGACTTTTGCAGTGTGCATGGTTATACTGTTTATGGATTAACTGCTTCAACTGATGAACAAATTGAAAAATTCAAAAATGAAACAGGTGCCGTTTATGAATTCTATGCTACCGATGAAATTACCCTTAAAACTATGATTCGGGCAAATCCAGGAATAATATTAATAAAAGAAGGTACTATTATAAACAAATGGAACGTGAATGATTTACCATCTGGAAAACAACTTAATGAAAATTTATTGCAGCAATCGATTTCAAATTATAAGAAACAAGCCGATAAATATTATATTTACACCTTGATTTTATTATCAGCCTTACTAATTGCAATTTATCTTTATTTAAGACCTATTGTTGAGCAAAAAAGGAGAAGAAAGTTTTAAAAATATTATGTACCGTTAAAAACAAATTATTATGAGAAAGAAAATTGTAGCTGGAAACTGGAAAATGAATACAACCTTTCAGGAAGGAATTGATCTGGCTATAGAAATTAACAATTTAGTGGTCGAAAAAGCCCATAAAGATGTAATAGTTGTAGTTGCACCGCCGTTTACACATATTTCAGAAGTAAATAAAGCAGTGGATAACGACCGCATTTTTGTGGCAGGACAAAATTGTGCTACAGAAAATTCAGGAGCCTTTACCGGTGAAATATCGGCAGAAATGCTTTGGTCAGCTGGAGCTGATTTTGTTATTTTAGGACACTCTGAGCGACGCAGCTATTATGGCGAAACCAATGAAAAGCTAAAAATTAAAGTTGCCAAAGCTCTTGAGTTTAACCTTACTCCTATTTATTGCGTGGGCGAAGTGCTGGAAGAAAGGGAAGCAAACAAACACTTTGAAGTAATAAAAGAACAAATTGAAAAAGTTCTGTTTGACTTATCGGAAGCTGATTTTGAGAAAGTGGTAATTGCCTATGAGCCTGTTTGGGCCATTGGAACCGGGAAAACGGCTTCACCAGAGCAAGCACAGGAAATTCACAAATACATTCGCACTTTGTTGACCGCTAAATTTGGCGATGCGGCTAAAAAAACAAGCATCCTCTACGGAGGAAGTTGCAAACCATCGAATGCCAAAGAATTATTTGCCAACGCCGATGTTGATGGCGGTTTAATTGGAGGAGCTGCACTGAGCGCCAATGACTTTTTAGCCATTATCAACGCGTTTTAATAATTAAAAAACATAAATTGCAAGGTATCTGCTAAAATCAGGTACCTTTTTTTTATTTTTATAGGTGAACCCAAACTAATCAGTATGACCTACATTGAAGTAGCTTTTTCATTTGAACCAGCCATTCCTGAAAACCGGGAAATTATTGCAGCCATGCTTTCCGAGGCTGACTTTGAAAGTTTTAGCGATACAAAAACA